>JBLZXS010000284.1:0-2908 GCA_050285325.1 Acinetobacter sp. | reverse complement strand
GATGTTATGTCTACATCGGATGCACAGCATTCTGCAGATTTAAATGCACAAACAGTTTCAGCAATCGCCAATCTTGCCCGATTGTCGCTCGATGATACGCAATCTGCTGAATATGCTCAAAGTCTAAATAAAATTTTAGGCATGATGGAAACCTTAAAAGGCATTAACACCGACGGTGTTGAGCCGCTTAAAAGCCCATTTGACCATCCCCAACCCTTACGTGAAGACGTGGTTTCTGAACAAAATCATCGCGATGAATATCAAGCAGTTGCACCTGCAACACAAGATGGCTTGTACCTTGTTCCTCGCGTGATTGAATAATTTTTTATTCAGTTAAACCCATTTAATCAATTTAACGTAAAGAATTTTTTCTCATGACTGATTTACATCGCTTATCGATTCGTGAAATCACTGAGGGTTTAGCAGCAGCCAAATTCTCCTCTCGCGAACTCACCGAACATTATTTAAAACGCATTGAAAAAATCGATGCACAAGTACAAAGCTATGTCACGGTGACTGCTGAACAGGCATTAGCTCAGGCAGATGCTGCCGATGCCCTACGCAAATCTGGAATGGCCAATGTGCTCACCGGTGTTCCCGTTGCCCACAAAGATATTTTCTGTACCCAAGGCATTAAAACCACGGCTGGTTCTAAAATGCTGGATAACTTTATCTCTCCTTACGACGCCACCGTTGTAGCGAAAGGTAAAGTTGCAGGTCTGGTGACTTTAGGTAAAGTCAACATGGATGAATTCGCCATGGGTTCGACCTCTGAGTCCTCTTACTTTGGCGCAACCAGAAACCCGTGGGCACTGGATCATGTTCCGGGTGGTTCATCAGGTGGTTCTGCGGCAGCTGTAGCGGCTGACCTTGCACCATTTGCAACTGGTACCGATACTGGTGGTTCAATTCGCCAACCGGCATCATTCTGCGGCCTTACAGGGCTTAAACCGACTTATGGTCGTGTCTCTCGTTTCGGTATGATCGCGTATGCATCATCTTTAGACCAAGGCGGCCCTATGGCACGTTCGGCTGAAGACTGTGCTTACCTCATGAACGTGATGGCGGGTCACGATGCCAAAGATTCAACCTCGATGAATCAAGACGTTGATGATTACGTTGCGAACTTGAACGGTACTTCGGTGAAAGGTTTACGTATTGGTATTCCTAAACAGTACTTCAACGTTGCCGGCTTAGATGCTGATGTTAAAGCACGTGTTGAAGAATCATTGAAAAAACTGGAAGACATGGGCGCAATCTTGGTTGAGATTGAACTCACCATGACTGACGCTTACGTGCCAACCTATTACCTGATTGCCCCTGCTGAAGCATCATCAAACTTACAACGCTTTGACGGCGTGCGTTATGGTTACCGCTGTGAAAATCCGGTGGATTTAACAGATTTGTACAAACGTTCACGTTCAGAAGGTTTTGGTCCTGAAGTGCAACGTCGTATCTTGATTGGTACCTATGCGCTGTCTGCCGGTTATTACGATGCCTACTATGTAAAAGCACAAAAAGTACGTCGTTTAATCCAGCAAGATTTCCTCAAAGCATTTGAATCTGTAGATGTGATTGCTGCACCTTCTGCACCAACGACTGCATATCGAATTGGTGCGAACCTCACACCAGTTGAAATGTACCTCGGTGACATCTACACCATCGCAGTAAACTTGGCAGGTTTGCCAGCCATCAATGCACCTGTAGGTTTTGACAAAGACAACTTACCGGTTGGCTTGCAGTTGATTGGTAACTACTGGTCAGAATCTCAATTGTTGTCTGTTGTGCATCAATACCAACAAGCAACCGACTGGCATACCAAACGTGCGGCAATTGCTGAGGAGAATGCATAATGACTCAAGCTCAAAACAATTCTACAAAAGTGGCTAAACCAAAATCTCTTTTGATTGATGGGTGGGAAGTCGTTATTGGTATCGAGATTCATACTCAGCTTGCGACCAACTCAAAAATCTTCTCAGGCTCTTCGACTGTATTTGGTAATGATCCAAACACGCAAGCCAGCCTTGTCGATTTAGCAATGCCGGGTGTATTACCCGTACTGAACAAAGCAGTGGTTGATTTGGCAATTCGTTTTGGTTTAGGTATCGACGCGTATATTGACAAAGCATCTGTATTTGCACGTAAAAACTATTTCTATCCTGACTCTCCAAAAGGCTACCAAATCAGCCAGATGGACAATCCGATTGTGGGCTTGGGGCATATCGACATTCAACTTGAAGACGGCACGGTTAAACGCATTGGCGTAACCCGTGCACACCTTGAGGAAGATGCAGGTAAATCGATTCATGACCAGTTTGAAGGCATGTCAGGTATCGACTTAAACCGTGCCGGTACGCCTCTTCTTGAAATCGTATCTGAACCGGATATGCGTTCGGTTGAAGAAGCGGTTGCCTACATCAAAGCGATTCACACCCTTGTACGTTGGTTGGGCATTTCTGACGGTAACATGGCAGAAGGTTCGTTCCGCTGTGACTGTAACGTGTCTTTACGTCGTCCGGGTCAACCGTTCGGTACGCGTTGTGAATTGAAAAACTTGAACTCATTCCGTTTCATTGAACAAGCGATCAATGTTGAAATTGAACGTCAAATGGAAATCCTGGAATGGGACGGCACCATCGACCAAGAAACGCGTTTATTCGACCCTGTGAAAATGGAAACGCGTTCAATGCGTTCTAAGGAAGAAGCCAACGATTACCGCTACTTCCCTGACCCAGACTTGTTGCCTGTGGTGATTGCAGATGAGCAAATCGAAGCGATTAAAGCAACCATGCCTGAGCTTCCTGCTGCACGTCGTGAGCGTTTTGTCGCTGACTTTGGTGTGACTGAGTACGATGCACACGTTCTTACCCTGACACGCGAGCTATCAGACTTCTATGAAGCTGTTGTG
>JBLZXS010000283.1:0-2793 GCA_050285325.1 Acinetobacter sp. | reverse complement strand
TATGATGCAGAACGAGATTACCGTTTAAAACAAATTCCTACCGATATTTTTGGGGTGAATACCACTTGGATTGCGGTGCGTAAAGGACATTTACTCCGCGGCTATGGTTATGAGTTTATTTCACTTTGCTCACCTGAAGCCGACATCAAGGCTCTAAAAAGAGTGGCTTATCCAGAAGATTAAAAATCACATTATTTTTTAGATCAGGGATATCACAATATCCCTTTTTTAATTCTCATTCATAATTTCTATTGTTTTACTTATCAGTAATATAAAAAATTATCCTTTCAAAAATTAAAGTATAAATAATTTAAAATCTAGACTTGCTCATTTTGAATAAAACCGAATAAAGTAGTGCATATGTATAAAAAGCATTTAACCACATCCTGTATACGCATATTTTAAACCATGACTTTATAGCTATATTTTAATATTCAATTTGGGGTTATCCATGAAAGCTACGGCCTTTGGCATCAGTGTCTGCATTTTTTTGCCTACACAGGTTTTTTCCGCAGCACTTGAAACTTCAAATCAAAGTATTGCTATATTTTTAGAACCAAATAATTACGCTGAATTTTCAACTGCCATTATTGATGCCCATATTTCAGGCAATACCTATCGACCTGAACAGAACAATCCTGCGGTATATACTGAAACATCTACCCAAGATTTCGTGAATCACTTTTATCTCTCTAACGCGGCCTTAAAATTACAGCTGGATTCCAATTGGTCCGCAGGGTTAATTTACGATCAACCTTTTGTAACAAATATCGGTTACGCCCTAGAGCCAGTTTCAACCAGTCCCGATGATTTAGTCAATGCGGTGCGCTTTAAGGTGAATAGCGACAATCTCACAGCACTTATAGGCTATCAACCCAATCAGTTTTGGAAATTTTATACCGGCTTAAGCTATCAAACCTTAAACACATACCTGAAAATTTCCGGTCAATCTGCAAGCTTACTGGTCGACTATATCGGGGATATAAAAAAAGATTCCGCAAGTGGCTGGCTTACCGGTCTTAGCTATCAACGACCTGAATATGCGCTTAAAACTTCTCTCACATATCGTTCTAAAGTTAGACACACGCAACAATTTCATGAACAGGTAGTTACCACGCCTGCGATTCCTATATTGAATTTAGCATCCGACCAAAACACGACTATTGAAACACCTCAATCCGTGAATCTGGAGTTTCAATCTGGAATAACGTCCAATTACTTAATCTATGCCTCCCTGCGTTGGGTCAATTGGCAAAATTTTAAAATTGTTTCACCCTTGCTGAGTTCAGATAGCACTGCACCTTTTGCTTTAGTGGATTATCAAACAGATCAATGGAGCACAACTTTAGGTCTGGCGCATATATTGAATGACAAATGGACATTGATGACCGATATAGGGCGAGATAGCGGTACCGGTAATCCTGCCTCTACGCTGAGCCCTTCAGAAGGTTGTTATAGTTTTGGTTTGGGGAGCCTCTATAACGTTCACTCAGATTTATTTATTGCAGGTGGCATAAAATATTTAAAGTTCAATAAAGCCAAAATTCAGCAAGATCAGAATGGTTCAGGCAGTTTATTTGGCCCTTTGTCTTCGGTAAATAATAATGATGCGCTTGCTTATGGTCTCAAAGTCGGTTATCGCTTTTAATCAAAACTTTTAAAACCTAATCTTCAAAAACAAAAAACGAGCCGAAGCTCGTTTTTTGAGGGAATTGAACTTACCAATGATAACTTACACCAAGTTTAGCGACAGGTAACCATTCGTATTCATCATCTTGTTCAATATTACGTTCATGTTCAGCCAATAAAAGCTGGTCAGCAGGTGTACCACCTACCCCTGTTAAGGTTGCTTGTGGATTACCAGCGTAGTAAGCGCCGACCTCACCAAACACACCCCAGTTTTTATTGATTTTTGGTGCAAAACCTAAACCTAGGTATGGAGCAATATCATTGTCGTATGACACTTTACCATTTACTGAGGTAAAATTAGTCTCATTGCCATCAATTTCAATTGTACCTGAACCGGTTCTAGAGTTTAGCTCGTATTCATTATCTAGATAACCTACACCTGCAGCCATATAGAAAGCTTGTGCCCAACGGTTTTCACTTGCACCCCAAGGGCGGATTTCTGCATTTAAGTATGCAAGTTTGTTATCCATATCCACGTCATATTTTACGCCGTCTACAGATAAATCATCAGACCAAGAGATGTCACCACCGTTATAACCCAACGCTAAACCTACGTATGGGTTTGCAGTCCAAAGTAATGCACCACCATAACCCGTTGTACCTACTTCAGCACGAACGCCTGTTGGGATAAGTTGATTTCGATCAAATGCATAACCATCTTGTACTACTGCATCGTCAGCCATCGCTGTTCCGGCAATAGCAGTCAAAACAGTTGCTGCTAAAATCGTACTTAAAGTTTTCATCGCGTATCTCCTCACAAAGGGTTTATTCAATCATTAATGTTTTTTTCGTACTTAAAACTATAAAATATAAAGTGCTTATGTTTTATTCAAAATTTGCTTACTTTTTGTTAAATTTTGATACAAATACTATTTCAAGTTGATTAATAATGATTATTTTTTAGATAATTTTGTATTCCTAGCTTAAATTAATAGGCTCATGTTAAAAAAATACTGCATTATTCATTGTATTGTTTGCGTTAGGTTAACGTTACTTAGCTTTATCAATGTCGCCAGTTGATCCTTTATTTTTTTCTTCAACACAGCCGTTCATCCCTTCTTAATAATTAATTCCGATCTAAAGTCACTTTTTCATCTATTCTTG
>JBLZXS010000282.1:0-2659 GCA_050285325.1 Acinetobacter sp. | reverse complement strand
TACGTCAAACCGTAAATGGTATTGGTTATCACCATTCAGACCTGGGTTTTGATGGCTCAACCTGTGCTGTCATCAACATGATTGGTAAACAGTCTCCTGAAATTGCTCAAGGTGTAGACCGTCAAAAACCTGAAGATCAAGGTGCTGGCGACCAAGGTTTAATGTTTGGTTATGCAAGCCGTGAAACTGACGTTTTAATGCCTGCTCCTATTTCTTATGCACATCGCTTAATGGAAAAACAGGCTGAACTACGCCGTAATGGCCGTTTACCTTGGTTACGTCCAGATGCGAAAAGTCAAGTGACTTTTGCTTATGAAAATGGCATGCCTGTTCGTTTAGACGCAGTAGTATTGTCAACCCAGCACGATCCTGAGATTTCACAAGCAAATCTTAAAGAAGCTGTGATTGAAGAAATCGTGAAAAAAGTGATTCCTGCTGAAATGTTCCATGCAGACACCAAATTCCACATCAACCCAACCGGGATGTTTGTGATTGGCGGCCCTGTAGGTGACTGTGGTTTAACAGGTCGTAAAATCATTGTAGACACTTACGGTGGTATGGCACGTCATGGTGGTGGTGCTTTCTCTGGTAAAGATCCATCTAAAGTTGACCGTTCTGCTGCTTATGCTGGCCGTTATGTAGCGAAAAACATTGTGGCTGCTGGTCTTGCGGATAAATGTGAAATTCAGGTGTCTTATGCCATTGGTGTGGCTGAGCCAACTTCAATTTCAATCAATACTTTCAATACAGCCAAAGTATCTGAAGAATTGATCATTCAATTGGTTCGTGAACACTTCGACTTACGTCCATACGGTATTACCCGCATGCTAGACCTGATTCAACCGATGTATAAGCAAACTGCCGCTTATGGTCACTTTGGTCGTGAAGGTTCAGACACTGCATTTACCTGGGAAAAAACAGATAAAGTGGAAGCGCTTAAAGCATCTGCCGGACTATAATTTTTCCATAAAAAAGCCCACATCTGTGGGCTTTTTTTTACGTAAAAAATCATTATTTTGGCTTTCCTCCCTGTTGTAAAACTTCTAATAATGAAATTTGCACAGGCGTTTCTTGATGATCCTGTAAATAGACATGCACGATTTTAAAGACGATGACCGCTGCCAGGCAACTTAAAACACAAAAAATCCAGAAGCCATACGGACTTCTAATATTATGTGAACCGCAATTTGTGCATTCTTTATGATGGGTTGATTCAACAACCTGATCACAACAGGCACAATGATATTGATATAGCATAGCTATGCTCCTACATTACGCACATTCTTGTTTTTATATTTCCACCCTATTTTTCTGATGGAAGGTAATATGAATAAAATCTTAAGTGAGTCTTTAGCGCAATACAAGACTATTTATCAACAAGTAAAATAGACCAAAAAATAATTTATAAAATTACCCATATAAACCAGTTATTTATATTAAAACAAATGCATTCAGCCCAATCAAAAAGACATTATTTGTAACATAATGGAATAAAACAAGTTTTAAAGATTAAACTGGCAAAAATGACACACTTCTTATTTTTTAGTTAAAATAGCAGGCAATGATTTGGAGTGTAAAATGGTTCAACTGATTAAAAAGGGTGGCTTGCGGGAACGTGCAAACCGTAGCCGCAGCTACAAAGGTTCAGAAAATACTGAAGCAACCTTAAAACCCAATCGCTATGCTCAAGTCCAAAAAAATGAGGATGTAAATACTACTACACCCCCATCTTCACAATCCGTTGATGATTTAGCTAAAAAAGATTAAAACATCGCTAATGCGTCATAGCCTAACCAAATTGCAAAAATCAGGAATAATCCGCCGGAAATAATATCAATATAACTCCCTGAACGCTGATAAGCGACTTTGATTTTCGGCATAGACATAATCAGCATAAACAATGCAAAAACCAGAAAGGTTTGTAGTGGAATAATCACTGCAAGCTGGGTTTTTAAATGAGTCGATGCAGATGAACTTAAAGCTAAAGAAAACACACTACTGAAATAAATCAGGGTTTTAGGATTGGATAAATTGGTAAACAAGCCCAATAAAAAATGGTTCTTAGAATCAGGTACAACGAGTTGTTGACCATCCTCCAAACGGGTTTCTTGCTTCAGGGTTTTTAAACCACCATTCAACATTGCCCAACCCATACGAGCCAAAAATAATCCACCAATCAACATTAAAACCTGTTGTATCCATGGAAATTGTTCTATCAGCACAGTAAAGCCAAGTAAAGTCAGCACCACCCAAACCACAATACCGACTGAAATACCGAAAATAATTTTTAAAGTGTTGGCTCTTGAAGTCGATGCTGAACTTTTAGCAATCAGTAGAACATCCGGCCCGGGGCTAAGCTGTGCAACAAAATGCAATGCACAAATGGTCAAAAGCAATGACATAGAAATAGAGGAGATTTTAAAAAAACGTATTATATCGTTTGTTCAATTTTTTGCATGTCTTGCCATCTAATTTCCATACAAATTTAGAGCCAATAAAAAAGCCGAATCATCAGGATTCGGCTCAAAAATATAAATCAATAAACTTATTTATTCACATCTTTCATTTCAATTTTTTTCGCATCGGGCGTCACTTCACGTGCTTCGCCATCAATAACACTAGAGTCATGACGCGGCGAACTACCTTGCTGCTGTTGCAT
>JBLZXS010000281.1:0-10691 GCA_050285325.1 Acinetobacter sp. | reverse complement strand
TGCTTGAATGGTGGCATCATCCACATACTGAATCAGTTCTTCAGCAGCCGCCCATGCCTGTTCATTGGTTTCACGCACAATCACGTGTAAACGAATACCGTAATTTAAACTGCGACCACGGGCAGCTGCTTTAGCACGCATGGTTTCAACTTTTTCTTTAACTGCAGCCGGTGGTTCGCCCCATGTTAAATAGGTGTCGACCTGTTCTGCAGCAAGTTCGATTGCAGCATCTGAAGAACCGCCAAACCAGAGCGGTGGATACGGTTTTTGTACTGGCGGATAAAGCAGCTTGGCATCATCGACCTGTAAGCGGTCGCCGTGGAAAGTGAACGACTCACCTGTATGCGAGCGGGTTAAAATTTCGCGCCAAATGGTGGTGTATTCCGCTGCTGTTTGATAACGGGTGGCATGGTCTTCATATACCCCATCACCTTTCAGCTCTTGCTCATCACCACCAGTAACCAAGTTCAGTAATACGCGGCCATTCGACAAGCGGTCAAAAGTTGCTGCCATACGTGCAGCCAGTGCAGGAGTCGTTACTCCTGGACGTAATGCCACCAGGAATTTTAAATTTTTGGTCGCATCAATCAGGCTGGCTGCAGTAATCCACGGATCTTCACATGAGCGGCCGGTTGGAATCAGTACACCTTCATAACCTAAGTTATCTACTGCTACGGCAATCTGTTTCATATAAGCATGATCGACCTGACGCGCGCCTTTGCTTGTGCCTAAATAACGACTGTCACCATGCGTAGGAATAAACCAGAAAATTTTCATTGCTTTGATCCTTAGATTATTTGCCTGCCCAAACGGCTTGCTGAATGTGGATAGATTTCGGAATGATCTTGAGTTCGCTAAAATGGTTCGCAAGTTCTTGCTGGTCTGCGATCACTTTTCGAGTGAGGGGAGCAGCACTTGATGGATTAGGACGACGTTGAATAAAGGTCTGGCTGACATTCGGTTTTAATCCAGTGCTTTGGGCAAATAGAGTTGCCGTTGCAGCCTTGTTGCTTTGTACCCATTTATCTGCAAGGTTAATTTGCTTAATAATGCCTTTAAGGGCTTTGGGATACGTTTTGACCAAATTGTCAGAGGCTAAATAAAACGTGTAATTCGGGCTCAAGCCTTTGCCTGAGGTCAGTACTTTGGCTTTATCTTCTGTTTGGGCGGCCGCATAGTAAGGATCCCAAATTGCCCAGGCATCAATGGCACCTTTCTGGAAGGCTGCGCGTGCATCGGCAGGACTTAACCAGACCGGCTGAACATCTGTCCATTTCAAGCCTGCTTTGCGTACCGCTTGCACTAATAAATAATGCGAACTGGAACCGCGATGTACCGCAATACGTTTACCTTTCAGTTGGCTCAATTGGCTGATTTTGGAATTGCCGGGTACTAAAATGGCAGAAGCCAAAGGTTTTGCAGTTTCATAAGCAAAATAATGCAATGGCTTGTTGCCTGCTTGTGCATAAACCGGAGGGGTATCTCCAGTTGAACCGACATCGATCGAACCCACTGCAAGTGCTTCTAAAATTTGCGGACCACCCGGAAATTCATTCCAGCTGATTTTTGCATTTGGAAATTCTTTTTCGAACAGCTTTTGCTGTTTGGCAATCACCAAATTAACGGATGATTTTTGAAAGCCAATACGCAATTGTTTAACTGTAGGGTCGACTGCCCAAGCCGCACTAGAACCCAACATTGCACAAGCAATCAGCATCGCGTTCATGCAATGACGAGGTGTTTTAAACCAGCGAATTGCCTTGTTGTCTTGTTGATATTGGGTCATTGCGGAATCCTCTATTGTTCTGTCATTACTTGGCTAAAAGTGCAGATTGAATATTGATTTTGTTTGGAATAAGTTTCTGGTTATAAAAAGCATCGGCAACATATTGCTGCTCTTTCACAACTTCATTCGCAATAGGTTGTACACCGAAGCCCATGCGGGAAATGGATGATTTAAGAATGCCGCTAGAAAGTCCTGTCGGTTTTTCCAGGAGCTTGACTGCTTCGTCTTGATGCTGTGATACCCATTTGGTGGTCGTATTTAATTCATTGATTACGGCTTTAAGTACATCCGGGTGTTGTTCGGCAAATTTACGGTCAGCCAAATAGAACTGATGGTTACTGACCAAGTTTTCACCTGTTGCAATGACACGTGCACCAATTTGCTGTTCAGCAGCTGCAAAGAACGGATCCCAAATCACCCAGGCATCGACTGCGCCTTTTTCAAAAGCAGCACGTGCGTCCGAAGGGGGTAAATACACCACTTGAATGTCATCCAGTTTTAGATTGTTGGCTTCAAGTAATTTAAGTAATAGGTAATGCACATTGGAGCCTTTATTCAGGGCAATCCGTTTACCCTTTAAATCCTGGATGTTTTGAATGGTTGAATCTTTTTGCACAATTAAGGCTTCAGCTTTAGGTGCTTTTGGCTGGTTAGCCACATACACCAAATTCGAATTGGCAGCCTGAGCAAAAATAGGCGGTGCTTCGCCTGCTTCCCCCAAGGAGACACTGCCGACATTTAAGCCTTCAAGCAGTTGTGGACCGGCAGGAAATTCGACCCATTTCACATTGACCCCTTGCTCTTTCAATGCTGTTTCTAAAGTGCCGCGTTCTTTAATAATGGGCAACAAGCCATATTTTTGAAAACCGATATTTAAGGTGACCGTTTCAGCTTCTTTTTTTCCACAGCCAGACATCATCATTGCACCAGCAACTACTGAAGAAAGGAGTAGTGATTTCGCCCAGAATTTTGCTTGAATGGTGCTCATGAATGTCGCTCCGCAACAGGAAGTGTTGAATAATGAACAGACACGCTAAAGCCTTTTCTTTTTCGAAAAAAATAAAAAAATAGGAATTCTTAATGAGGAAAAAAGATAAATAAAAAAAAGAAAAACTTAGGAGAAAAAGTGATTTATATCGAAATAAAAATATGCTGTTTTAATATGTTAAATTATTGATATTTATTTGTTTTAATTGTAAATACGGTGCAGCTATATGTTTATGAAAAAAATAGCATAAGTAAAAATAGCCCAATTTCCCAAAATAAGACATAAAGATATAAAAAATAAAGATATAGCAGCGATAAAAAAAGCCACTTTAAAGTGACTTTTTGAATACCAATGAATTACGCTGGTAGTTATATAAGGCCTGACGTGCATTCGGCAAATCATCGACACTGGCTGGCTCAAAACCGTGCTCGACAAACCAGTGTGCAGTACGTGTGGTCAGTACAAACAGCTGTTGAATGCCCAAACCTTTCGCTTTATCTTCCAGATAATGCAGAATTTGACTGCCCCGATTGGACTTGCGATAGGTGGGATCGACCGCGACACAGGCAATCTCGGCCGATTTGATTTCATGGGCTGAAGCGGGAATCGGATATAGCGCAGCACAGGCCAAAATCATGCCATCCCGTTCAATCACTGAAAATTGCTCAATTTCACTTTCTAAGCGTTCCCGTGAGCGATACACCAGAATGCCTTCAGCTTCCAGTGGACGAAGCAGATTCATTAAACCTCCAACATCCTGAATCGTAGCCGTACGCACTTCTTCATAATGCGCATCGGTCATCATGGTCCCTGAACCATCGCGGGTGAACAGCTCTTCCAGCAATGCGCCATCATAGGTATAAGAAATTAAATGCACACGACGTACGCCTTGCAGGGAGGCATTTTTGGCACCGCGTAACTGCAACGCAATATCCGGATTAGAGTCTTGATACTGCAAAATATGTTGATCAAGTTGATGCGGCGGAATTTCACGTTGCAATTGCCCGAATTCATTGACCAGCCCTTGTTGTTTACCCAAGAAAATCAGCTTGTCCGCTTTAAGCAAAATAGCAGTATTGGTGGCGACTTCTTCCGCGACCAGATTAAATACTTCGCCAGTATTGGAATAACCGGTTGGGCCAAGCAATACAATATTATGGTTTTTCAGATGTCTTTGAATGGCATCGGTATCGACGGTACGCAGTTCACCAGTGAGTTGGAAATCAATACCATCACGAATGCCATAAGGTTTTGCGGTGACAAAATTACCTGAAATGACATCAATTCGTGCGCCGTACATCGGTGAGTTGGCCAGACCCATTGAAAGCAGCGCTTCGATTTGCAAACGAATAGAACCCACGGCATTCATCACGCAGCTTAAAGACTCACGCGTGGTAATCCGGCGATGATTATGAAATGGGGTTTGAATACCGCTGGCTTTTAAGTTCTGATTGATTTGCGAACGTGCACCATGCACCAGAATCAGACGAATGCCTAAAGAATGCAGCAGGGCAATGTCATGAATAATATGCTGGAAATTTTCATGTTGTACCGCTTCACCATCAAACATAATGACAAAAGTTTTATTGCGGTGGGCATTGATATAAGGTGCAGAATGTCGAAACCAATGCACATATTGCAAAGTTGTGCTTTGTGATGTTTCCGATGAATTCGCGTGCATACTTATCTCAAAATTAAAAAAATTTCCTGCTTTGATTCTAATCAAAAAATGACTGTGGGGAAGCTAAAAATTAAAAAAACACCTGAATGGAGTTCAGGTGTTTTTTAGGGAATCAGAAACTTAAACCGATTTTAGTTGATAATGCGGACAATACGGTCGGTACGTTCGTTTACCAATACATAGTCGCCGTTGACTTTATACCACTGTTGATAACGGTTGGTATTCGGTAAGCGGCGTGCATCACGGTCGCTCACTTTATAGCTGGATGAGCTGAATACACGCGGGAAGTTTTGCCCTGCACGCCAGTCACGACTCGGGTTTACCTTTTTATTGTCATAACGATTGTGGTCGTAACGGTTGTTATTATCCCAGCGGTTGTCCTGATGTGATGGTGCATGGTTATAGCGTTGACGATCATCATAACGATGATCCGGCGCTGCCATCGCAGAAGTTGCCATTAATGCAGATAAAGACAGAGCAATTGTTGTTAAAACTTTTTTCATGACATTCACCTTAGATCATTTTTAAATATATTTTCGATAAGACAAAATTAACCAAAAATTAGAGATAAAAAATGAGAGCTATATAGGTGAATTGTGAAATTGATGGAGAAAAAAAGAAGATTTTAAAAATCCTGAAAAGCTTGCAGTCAAAGCCCTGCTGTTAAAATAAACGATTTTTTAAAAATAAAAAAAGCCCAAACCGGAGTTTGGGCGTAGAGAATTTAAAACTGAATTTAAAAACCCTGAATACGAATAATATTATTACTGTCAGTGTCGACTAAAATATAGTCATTGTTGATTTTATACCACTGCTGATTACGAGAAGGCTTGGGCAAGTCATGGCTTTTATAATCGACTTTATAGCCATTGCCACGATAATGTTGTGGCATGACATAACCGGTTTGCCATTTATGCTGTTGTAAACGTTTTACCCCGCGCTCTTCACGAACACGACGTTTATCCTGCATACGGTCATCATCATCTTCGCGGAAATCTCGGCCATTATTCGACTGCTGCTGACGCGGATGATCCCAACCCCGATTATTCTCGTGTTTTTCGTGAGGTCCGGCAGTGGTAATACTGGTTGCCATCAATGCACTGAAAGAAATTGCCAATATTGCCAAGATCTTTTTCATGTTGAATCCTCATCGAAAAAATTATTAATTTCACTAACGTTAATGTACGAAAAAATTGCAGAGAAACTGTGAAGATAAATCACTCATTTCTTAAAAAATGCAGAGATAATAAGGATATTATGCAGAAATATCTCACGATTTAAAAATCTTTATAAATTTTATAGCCAATATTAAATACTATAAAAACAGGGCACTGCTTAAAATTTTGTATCAAATTTTTGATATCGCTATTATGGATTCAAAATGGTTCTGTCAAAAGGCTTGAGCAGCGGATAAGGCTCGACTGTTCAATATAGTTTTTAGTTCTGTTATTTCATTTTAAGGTTTAGTTCCATTGTTCTGACAAACCTTGGAGCGAGCGAACCGCCTCGGCAATGGCTTCTGCCTGTGCTGCATCATCAAGACCGGTAATCAACGCATTTGAAAGCTGTAATTTTTCAATACAACGAATCGTTTCAATTTTACGTTTTTGATCTGCCATTAGCTGTTCCTCGTATGTGCTGTTGTTGAATGCAAGTCAGCATAGGCTTAATTTTTTGATTTGTAAAAACGAATATTATTTTAAAATTGATTCAAAAATACGATTTAAAGACTTTTATGAGCTGAAACTTTTTTTTAAAAAAATCGCTAATAAAAAAAGGGGGATGTGCCCCCCTTTTTTTATATTTTTAAGCATCAATCCTGCGCATCAATACTTTGACCATTCAGATGCAGGCTGTCATCACCCATTAAATACAGATAAGCCGGCATAATCATTTCAGGTGTTGCCAACGTTTTTGGATCTTCCTCTGGATATGCTTTGGCACGCATGGCAGTACGTGTAGCCCCCGGATTAATACAGTTAAAACGGACGTTCGGATAGACATTTTCTTTGGCAAAAATCTGATTTACCGCTTCAATGGCAATTTTTGATACCGAGTATGCACCCCAACGCTCACGTGCTTCACGACCTACACCGGAACTGGCAAAAACCACTGAGGCATGCTCTGATTTTTGTAGTAAGGGCAACAGGCTTTGTGTCAGTAAAAATGGCGCACGCAGATTCACTGCCATGACATCATCCCAGACATCTACCGGGTAATGAGCCAGTTCGGTACGTTCACCCAGAATACCGGCGTTATGCAAAATGCCATCTAAATGACCAAATTGTTTTTCTAAAGTATCGACCAGTAACTCATAGTCTCGAGGAGAGGCGCTGGATAACTGCAACGGGAGAATCGCGGGTTGTGGCGCACCCAAGCTTTCAATTTCATCATAAATGACTTCCAGCTTGTTTAAAGTGCGTCCATGCAGCACCACAGTTGCCCCGTGTAGGGCATAGCTAATTGCAGCTGCACGACCAATACCATCGCCCGCACCTGTAATCAGGATAATGCGATCTTTTAACAGATCAGGGCGAGGTTGATATTCTGAATATTTCATTGCATACCTCCTCGTTTATCGTATTTTTATGTCTTTATGAAATGAGAGAATTATTATCTTGCTTTGAGCTGACCAACTGATTAATCACTTGATGCAATTCCGCAACTGTGTTCACTATACAATCCGCTTGCCATGCTGTTAAGTCATCTTTGTGTTGCAATGGTAAATAACCATAGCCGGCCAAGATGGTGTACATATGAGCATTACGACCGGCATCGATATCACGCGGATGGTCGCCCACATAGATACAGTCTTCAGGTTGAATCTGAATGTGCTTGGCTGCCAGATACATCGGTTCAGGATCGGGTTTGGTTTTGCTGACATCTTCCGGGCAAACCAGAACGGCACAGCGATCGGTCAAATTGAGTGCTTTCAGCAGGGATTCACTGAGCCAGCGTGGTTTATTGGTCACAATACCCCAAGGAATATCCTGGCTTTCCAATTCTTCAAGCAGTGGATACATGCCTGCAAACAGGTCAGTTTCTACTGCAATATCTTCCCCATATAAATCTAGAAAACGTTGACGATGGGCAAGGAACACCGGATCTTCAACATCTAGCTCCGGATAGACCAGTTTCACCATGGCACGTGCACCTTCAGATACCTGGGTGCGAATTAAATCAGCCGCTACGATCTCGCATTGTTTATCACGGCACATGTCCTGAATAATACGGATAAAGTCAGCAGCGGTGTCGATGAGGGTGCCATCTAGATCAAACAGTACAGCTTTCATTAGGCACCTTCTTTTACCGTATAAACCATATAGTTCACATCCACATTCGGTGCCAGCCAGTAACGTTTGGTAATCGGATTGAAATGTAAACCGGTCATGTCTTTGAGTTTTAAGCCTGCACTGCGGATGTCATGCGCAAGTTCAGAAGGTTTGATGAATTTATGATAATCATGGGTGCCTTTGGCCAACATGCGCAACACATATTCCGCGCCAATAATGGCAAACAAATAAGATTTTGGATTACGGTTAATGGTCGAGAAGAACACATGACCACCCGGTTTGACTAACTTTTGGCAGGCTTGAATAATCGATGCCGGATCTGGAACGTGCTCCAGCATTTCCATACAGGTCACGACATCATATTGTCCGGCTTGTTCTTCTGCCAATTGTTCTACCGGAACCTGACGATATTCAATATTGGTCACATTTTCTTGTTCTGCATGGATACGCGCCACGTTTAAAGGGGCTTCACCCATGTCGATACCTAAAACATTTGCACCACGACGCGCCATGCTTTCAGACAAAATACCGCCACCACAGCCTACATCCAGTACTTTCTTGCCGGCAATGCCACCCGAATGTTCATCAATCCAATTTAAGCGTAAAGGGTTAATTTGATGCAATGGACGGAACTCAGAATGCTGATCCCACCATATGGCTGCGAATGCTTCAAATTTGGCAATTTCTTGTGGATCAACATTCAATTGCGACATCGGTGTCACCTCAATCAAGTCGTTATAATTTAAAAAAGTTACAGGGGCTTAGTGTAGCGTTTATTCTCAAAAAAGCGATAAAAGCTGTAAAAAAGTTCACAGAATGAAAACGAATTCGGCATAATTGATTTATAGTCATCGTATAAATTAATCATAACGATTTTGAGGACAATAAGTTCAATGAAAAAATTCCTTTTAGGTGGTATTGCTACTGCTATCTTTGCTTTTTCAGGCACGGCAATGGCTGCCAATTTTGTCGCAGGTAAAGATTACACCGTGGTTGCCAACCCGGGTAAAGTTCAAGTTCCTGGAAAAATTGAAGTTCGTGAGTTCTTTTGGTATGGCTGTCCACACTGCTTTAAATTAGAGCCGCATATGCAGACTTGGCTCAGAAAAATTCCTAAAGATGTCAATTTTGTGCGTACTCCTGCGGCGATGAATCCGGTCTGGGAACAGGGCGCGCGTGGTTATTATGTATCTGAAGCATTAGGCGTGCGCAAGAAAACGCATTTGCCTTTATTCCATGCGATTCATGCCGGTGGTCAACAAATTTTTGACCAAAAATCACAAGCAAAGTTCTTTGTAAAATATGGCGTACCCGAAGCCAAATTCAACAGCATGTTTAATTCATTCGCGATTACTTCAAAAGTGGCGCAAGCCAAGCAATTGGCGCAGCAATATCAATTGACTGGTGTGCCGGCAGTGGTGGTGAATGGTAAATATGTGGTGCAAGGTGAAGATGCCAAAGTAACGCAAGTCGTCAGCTACCTGGTTGAAAAAGAACGTAAAGCGAAATAAGTTTTATGTGCTGAAAAACCCGCAATGTTTGCGGGTTTTTTTATAGCTGATTTTAAGAAAATTACTTGCTAATGGCTGACGTGGTGGTATCCCAGTTGGAGATACCACGAAAAATCACATGCACTTGAATAATGGTTTGGAGTTTAAATAGTTTTTGTTGTTCTACACGTTCTTGAGCCTGATATTGACGGTTGATGTCCATCCAGGTCATGGCCCAGGTAAAGGATAAATTAATTAAAATATTAGAAATCACCTGCAGGTCTTGTACATTGCGGATGTGTCGTACCGTTTCCATCTTGTATAGGTCGTTGGCCAAATCTTCAATTAAAAAATTAATTTCCCGGGCAATGGCATGACGAATCACTTCTGATCCACCCCAGCGCTCGGCAATCATAAATACCCAAGGTTCAGGATTATGTTCAACGGCCTGGAAAAACAGGTCCAGGCTGATTTTAGTTTTGGTATTGGGCTGGTAAATATAGGCCTGTCCGAGCTGATGCAGAATGCCTTTTAAATGCAGGGCCACCTGATCGACCAGTTCCAGTCCAAGTTCATTCATGTCTTGAAAATGGCGATAAAAGGCAGTCGGCACCAAACCCACATGACGTGCGATTTCACGCAAACTGATGCTGCTGAAAGAACGTCCAGACGTGCTTAAAGCAAGTGCTGCATCCAAAAGTGCTTGGCGGCTCTGTTGTTTACGCTCATCCCGGATCGACATTCGACTGCCCTAAAAAAATTCTGCATGAAGTCTATCAAAAAAAAACAAATTAAACGACGAATGTCAGTGAACATGTGTTGACTGAATTAAAAAATAATTATAGTGTACAAGTGTTCACTATAAGAACACCTGTTCACTCAAATAAATAACCAGCAATAAAAAGAGGAACGTCATATGAGTCATGTGATGCAGTACCAGCCGCAATGGATTCGAGAAGATTTCGTCGATTTTATTGCTGAAAAAGTGAATCCAGTTTGGGCATGGAAAAAAGTTAAAGCCAGTATTGTCGATGTCCACATGCTGAATGAAGACTTTTATCAAATTCAGCTTCAGCCGAATCATAACTTTCAGGCAAAAGCATTTCGTGCCGGGCAAAGTATTTTAGTGACTGTGGTGATTGCAGGTGTTCGTCAGCAACGTAATTATTCCATAGTGAAAATCACCGCTCACGGCAATATTGTGATTGCAGTGAAACGCCAGGGCAAAGTATCCAATGCCTTAACCCATTTGACGGTAGGCAGCGTAGTGGAAATCTCTCAAGTTCAGGGTGATTTCACATTAAGTTCATCTCAGGCGCCTATTCTATTACTGGCGTCGGGGAGTGGCATCACTGCCATTTATTCACTGTTAGAGCAGGCACTGGCTCAAAAGGTGCAGCAGATTGATCTGCTCTATTTTACTCGTGACAATGCTTTTCATACTGAATTAATG
>JBLZXS010000280.1:0-14198 GCA_050285325.1 Acinetobacter sp. | reverse complement strand
AAATTAAATGAGTTTGGTGGGGTAGATTTCATTGGTCGTGCTGACGATGTCATTACAACGTCAGGTTATCGTGTAGGTCCTTTCGATGTGGAAAGCACTTTGTTGGAATGTGAACAGGTTTTGGAATCTGCAGTCATTGGTAAACCAGACCCGGAACGTACCGAGGTGGTTAAAGCTTTTGTAGTCCTAAAAACGCAATTTTCAGCTTCAGAGGAGTTAAGCCGTAAACTTCAGGAATATGTGCGTTCACGTTTGTCTAAACATGCTTATCCTAAGGAAATTGAATTTGTAGAAAGTTTGCCTAAAACCTCGAGTGGCAAAATTCAGCGCAATTTACTTAAGCAACAGGAAATTGCCAAAATGCAGGGAATTCAAAAAGTGGGATAAGCCAATCTCTAGTTAAAATAAGTTTCATGCTCTTTGCACCCGAAAGGGTGCTTTTTTTTATTGGTCTTCTTTAGTCATCATTTTGAACTATAATTCATGCTGAATTTAGATAACGTGATTGTTCGGATAGGGATTGCCAAGTGACTGATATAGATATGGACCTAGAGTTAACTGATGAAGAAATGCATCTCTATAGCCGTCAAATCTTGCTAGATGGTTGGGACATTGAAGCACAAGAAAAACTTAAACTTGCCAATGTCTTGATTGTGGGGTGTGGTGGAATCGGCTGTACAACTGCGGAACTGCTTGCACGTGCAGGTGTAGGAAAAATTACCCTCATCGATGCCGATACAATTGAAATGAGTAATCTGCAACGGCAAATAGCCTATGTGGAAGACAATATTGGTTTCTATAAATCTGAAATACTGGCAAAACGCTTGCAGCAGATAAATCCGCATATTCGTGTTGAATCTCAAACGGTGAAACTGGATCAAAGCAATGCAGAACAATTGATTGCCACTCAAGATCTGGTTTTAGATGGATGTGACAATTTCACTACCCGCTATTTGGTCAATCAGGTCTGCAAGCAATTCAATGTACCTTTAATCAGTGCTTCGGCTATCGGCTTTCAGGGACAATTGTTTATGGTTGAAGAGGAATCTGCCTGTTATGAATGTCTATTTCCCAAAGAACAACACGCCAATGAAAACCTGCGCTGTGCCGATTCAGGGGTATTAGCGACCACGCCTAATGTCATGGCAAGCTTGCAGGCGCATCACGCATTGCTGTATTTGGGACTTGGCAAAACGCCACTCAAGCAAAAACTGATGCTTTGGGATGGTTTAAGCATGAAACAACGCTTGCTCGCTTTCGAAAAAGATACAGATTGTCCAATCTGTCAGGCAAGATAGGCCTGCAAACGAATATTTTTTTGCTACACTCACTACAATTTAATTCTAAGCTGACATTATGAAAAACAATATCTGGTTAGATGGACTGCGTTCGGTTGCCCGTGTTGGGGAAACAGCTGTCATTGCAGCTAAAGCCGGCATTAAATACGCCACAGAAAAACCTAGTAACGCCAAACTGATGCGTGAAACTTTTGAATCGCTCGGTTCAACTTATATCAAGCTCGGACAGTTTATTGCCAGCACACCTTCATTATTCCCACGTGAATATGTTGAGGAATTTCAAGGATGTTTAGATCAGACTCCCTCATTGCCTTTTAGTTATGTTCAAGGCGTATTGGCCTCTGAATTTGCAGGCAGAAATTTAGATGAAATCTTCACATCAATTGATGAAAAGCCTTTAGCTTCGGCGTCTATTGCACAAGTGCATGCAGCTAGACTTGTGACGGGTGAAGATGTAGTGATTAAAGTGCAAAAGCCGGGTGTAGAAACCATTCTATATACCGATTTAAATGTCTTGCATTGGGCTACCAAAATTTTAGAAAAAGCCGTACCCAAAGTTAAATTTGCATCACTTGCCGATATAGTCGATGAAATTAAAACCCGTATGGTGCGTGAAGTCGATTTTATTGAAGAAGCGCAAAATCTGGATGATTTCGTGAATTATCTGAATGTGACGCAAAACCAGAAAGCGACTGCTCCAAAGGTCTATCATCAATATTCAACCCGTCGTGTTTTAACCATGCAGCGCTTATATGGCGTGCCATTGACTGACTTTGATGTGGTTAAAAAGGTATCTAAAGATCCATCACAAGTATTAATTACCGCCATGAATACCTGGTTTGGCAGTTTGATGATGTGTAACAGCTTCCATGCCGATTTGCATGCAGGCAATCTGATGCTGCTTGAAGATGGTCGTGTCGGTTTTATCGATTTTGGTATTGTCGGTCAGCTCAATCCTGAAGTGTGGACAGCGTGTATTGCATTTATGGATGCACTGCAAAAAACTGATTACAATTTGATGGCAGAAAACATGCTGAAAATGGGCATGACGGACAAGAAGATTGATACTCAAGTTCTGGCGGCAGACTTAGAGCGTCTGTTCAGTGGTGTATTACTTACCGATCCGCAGGAATTACTCACTTCGAATCCTGCAGATTTAAATGACATTATGATGGATATGGTTGGAGTAGGCGAGCGTCATGGTATTCGCTTCCCACGCGACTTTGCCTTGCTGTTTAAGCAAATGCTGTATTTCGATCGCTTTATGCGCATCCTTGCTCCATATACCGATATTTATGCAGACCAAAGACTGCAAATGGTGCAAACTCTTGATCCGAATGTGTTATTAAAAAACTAAGTTATAAGTTTGAAAATCTCCCTAAAATCCCTCTTTATAAAAGAGGGACTTTTCCTTTTTTTAAGGATGAGAAACATTGTTTCGCAAGGAGGGATTAAAAAATCAAAGTCAGTAAGGGTAAAAACATGGATGCAATTATCATTGAAGGTTTAAAGGTCGAAACAGTGGTGGGATGTTTCGATTGGGAACGTCAAATCATTCAGCCTTTAATGCTTGATATGACCATCCAGACCAGTTTGGAACAGGCTTCTAATTCTGATGAACTGGAACATACGCTGAATTATGCGGAAATTTGCGAAATTTCTGCCACTGTTATTCAAAAAGCACAGCCAAAATTGATTGAACATGCAGCAAAGCTTGTTCTAAATGCGCTTTTTACTACCTTTCCTGCGGTTGAATCGATTATGATTACGATCCGTAAGCCTGCCATTATCGCGCAAGCAAATTCTGTAGGAATTCGTCTTGAACGCCACCGAAACGATATTCGCCTTAGCTCTGGCGAGTAATTGTCATCCTGAATACCATTTTAAGCAGGCATTTGCCCAGATTGCTAAAATTGGACAGGTTCAATTCTCTGAAATTTATTTAATTCCATGTCGTGATGGCGTGGGTGCAGATTATTGGAATGCGGCGTGTTTGCTCCAAAGTGAAATGAGCGTCGAAGAAATGACCTCTATCCTTAAAAAAATGGAAGATAATTCAGGCCGTGTACGTCCATCGCATCAAATTTCTTTAGATGTGGATCTGATTGCATGGGGAGAAGACTTATCTCATATGCAATTTAATCCGAAGAAATTACCCCTCGCAACTGATGTTAAAATTCCAATGCTGGATATTTGGCAGAGTGTTGAGTTTCAGCACGAAAAGCATGAATTTCCAATTGTACATTGGGCAGATTAACTTTGACTAAGTTCATTAGAGGATACATTTTAGTTTTAAAATAGCCTAAGCAAATTATGGCTTTAATCTAGAACTATTATCCGAATTGGCTCTAACAACAGAAAATATGGCAATAGGTGAGTGTGGGTAAAGTTTGACTGATTAAAATTTAAAAAATAATTGAATTTTAGGTATGGAACGTGATATTTCATAAAAAAAGCCAAACATCCTGTTGGGCTTTTTTTATGATTGATCAATTATTGTGTAATGCAGGTTGCAGACCATCTTAGCGATTTTCTGGATGCTAAACATAATCGGTTATGTGATCAGGGATGCTTTTAAATTGAGTGTTTTAGCGCATAAAAAGATTCATCTGCATAATAGCTGACGTTGTCGATTGTGCCTAATTTGAACCAGAGATTTTTCTGAAACAATTTTTATGCGTTGAGTGACTTAGGTGCCAAATAGGCAGAGAAATCACTTTATTTTACTGATGAAATATAAATGCTTAAAAAAGCAACCAGAGTTGTCTTGGCAATCAATGGTGATGTGGTGAATATAGTAAAACTGTGATCAGACACATTAAAAATGATGAACTGGACCGATTTCATCCAACACTATGGTTATTTTGCCATTTTGATTGGCAGCTTCTTTGAAGGTGAAACTGTTCTTATGCTAGGAGCATATGCTGTACATCAGCATGTCTTTAATTTCTGGTTATTAATTATGGTTGCCATGCTGGGTGGGTTTTTGGGTGATCAACTCTATTATCAGATCGGCAAACACTATGGCATCGACTTTATTCAAAAGAGACCAAAACTGGCGCAAAAGTTTCAGCAGGCAAGCCAGTTTATTGAAGATTATCCTGTGCTAACTATTTTACTGATGCGGTTTGCTTGGGGTTTACGTACAATTTTACCTCTTTCGATTGGAATTAAAGGCTATCCTTTGCTGAAATACATGCTGGTGAATATTGCTGCATGTTTTATCTGGGCATTTATTATTGTGAGTGTTGGTTTGCAAGTGAGTCATTGGCTGCATGTGTTCTGGCAGAAAAATTTACCTTATCATCACGATTTTTATATTATCGCTAGTGTGATCGCGTGTATTTTGATTGTGCGTATTGCTTACAGTATTTGCATTTATTACCGCAAAAAATAATTTAAACAACTACAGTTCAAGAAACTTAGAAAAAAGCATAAAAAGCCCACAATAATGCGGGCGTTAAATCACTCAAAACCCGTTAAATATAGTAACTGGTTTTGGTCATCAGTTTTGAAATTGCAGTCATCGTGATACGTACTGGTGCCGGTAAGTCTACACCGCCAGCATGGAGGGCTGTATCTCGATGATGAAGCTCATCTTCATTCATTTGCACCAGAATTTTACGCGAACGCTCATCTTGCTCCGGCAATTGTTTAATATGGTCTTGTAAATGTAAGCTCACTTGGCGTTCAGTTTCGGCCACAAAGCCTAAACTGTATTTATCACCGGCAATACCTGCAATAGCACCCATACCAAATGAAAGCCCGTACCAGACCGGATTCAATAAGCTGGTATGGCTATCCAGTTCTTTTAAACGGTCTTCACACCAGGCCAAATGATCTTGTTCTTCAATCGCAGCTTGTTCCATTTCATGGCGAACATTCGGTAGTTTTGCAGTCAGTGCCTGACCATGATAAAGCGCCTGCGCGCATACTTCACCGCTATGATTTACCCGCATTAAACCAGCAACATGACGTGCTTCACTAACACCAAGCTGAGTTTCCACAGCATTGCCCGGATTTTCACGATGTGCAGAGGTCGTTCCCGGAACCAGACTACGAAGCGCCTGGTCAAACGAATGAATAAATTTGTCGATACCTGTATATTGACGCATAAAATTAATCCTCTAAAGCTTCTTGTTGCTGTGCTGCAAGCATCGGCTTGAGTTTGAACAAGAGCCATGTAGTGAAAATGGCGCTTAGAACAGCGGTAATACTAAAAAGTATTTTAATATCAATCTTGAATACACTTAAGATGATAATGGAAAATATTGCAGAGGATACCATGAATACTGCATTTAGGATGTTGTTTGCCGCTACTACACGCGCACGATGTGAGCGTGGAGAAAAGGCCTGCATCATGGCATATAAGGGAACGATATAAAAACCGCCACTAATACCGAGTAAGGTCACAGCCAACATGACATGGTAATAGCTCCAGCCTTGGCTAAAAACCTCTTTTAAACCCAGCATTTCACCGCTACGTTCAGGAACAAAAGCCAAACTGGCGGCCAGATAAAAAGCAAATACGGTTAAACCAATAGCACCAAAGGGTACCATTTTTAAATTTACGGCTGTTCCGCCAATCTTGCGGCATAACAAAGAACCGACCCCAATCCCGACTGAGAAGAAGGTCAACAGTAGACTCACCACATTTTCAGATGCATGCAGGTTCTGTTGAGTTAACTGGGGAATCTGGGTCAGATAAGTCGCGCCATAAAACCAGTACCAAGAATTACCCAATAAAATCAAAAAGATGATCGGTAAACTTTTGGCATATTTGAGCGTCTGATAACTGGTTCTAAAAAAGTTCCAGTCAATTTTAATCTCAGGTGAGGTGACATTTTGCTTTAATACAAAGCGACTGGAGAAATATCCCAGAACGGCAATGGTGACCACCGTCAGGCTAATCCAGAACAGATTACCGTCTGAAGCAGAAATCACTGCACCGCCTAAAATCATACCAATTAAAATGGCAATTGATGTGCCAGACTGGAACAAGGCATTTCCAGACATTAATTCATTGGGTTTTAAAATTTCAGGTAAAATGGCGTATTTGATGGGACCAAAGAAAGTGGAATGTACACCCATTAAAAACAAAGCAATTAACAACAGCCATAAATGTCCCAGTAAAAAGCCGGCAGAACCAATCAGCATAATCACGATTTCAAGGACTTTAATCCCGCGCACCAGTTGTGAACGTTCATATTTATCTGCAATCTGTCCAGCTGTCGCAGAGAAAATAAAATAGGGTAAAATAAACAATAAGGCCGCGAGATTATTCAGGGTGCTGACACTGGCGCTTTGTTGATTGATCCAACCGTAGGTAATGACCAGTAACAAGGCTTGCTTGTAAACATTGTCATTCAATGCACCGAAAAATTGAGTGACAAACATCGGTAAAAACCGGCGTGTACCTAAGAGATGTTCATTTTTTTCCATGGTTTATGGGCTTCATTAAGTTTTATTAAGAAATGTGAGCATTTGGTAAAACAGTATAAAAAATCATGTATTATGTTTTTAACCTATACTTTTGTGAAAATTCCAATAGATTTGAGTTTGTTAGCAAGCCGATATTGGGTATTTCCATTACAAATATTATATTAGTTTAGAGTTCTTTATGCTTTCAAAACTGAATTTTAAAAAGTCGACTCTTACACTAAGTGTCAATTCCTTCATACAGTGGGATGATCAACATAAACGATTTTGTTTAAGTCTCTTTTTAATATTACTTGCCCAACAAAGTTTTGCACAGGTAACAGAACCTAATTCAATGGTCACTCAACCAGAATTTCAACAACAACTCAAGAGTGAAGCTGTTAAGCAAGGGATGGATAGCCCCGAAGAAATAGAAAAAATTGAAAACTTTCAACAAAACCCAACTGTTCCCGACAGTTTGCAAATGCTGCAGCAGCAAGAACAAGCCGGGCAAGCTTTGGATGAGTTCAAGCCGATTGAATTTGATGATTTAGAAGAGCTGCCGATTGCGCCTGTCAGCCAAGCGATGGCAGATGAAATTTTTCGTGAAGCTGAAAATGCGAAAAATCAAGCACAACAGTATCGTGCAGGACAAGTTAATGAAGTGGTAGTTGCTGATGCCACTCAACAAGAACTGGTAGAAATTAATCAGGCGCCGGTGAATGTCGATCAATTGATGTCGAGCATTCAAGAAGATAGCAAAATTGTGGTTGAAGCCAATGAGTCAGGAAAAACATTACCTGAATTGAGTGTGGCAGATGAAGTCGAAGAGCCAAATTTCTTTAAACGCTGGTTCTATAAAATACGACCATCCCGTCAATTGAATACTGCAAAAGTTCCTCGGATCACTGCCGATGTCGTATTTGCCTCGGTAGAAAATCCGAGCGAGGTTTCAGGCAAGGCTTATACGCAAGCATTGCAAAATTTAAAAGATAATCTTAAAGGCAAGCTTTCCAGTTTTACCCAAGAATCCTTTAGTGATTTTCCTTCGGCGCTGCCCCAATTAAGAACCATGTCAAATCAGGCAGCACAAGCAGTGGGTTTTTATAATGCCAAGTTTAAATTTGAGAAACTGAGTGAGAATCGGGTTCGGGTAAGTGTTACTCCCAACTCACCCGTGCTGATTAAAGAACAGAATGTAGAATTTAGCGGAGCAGGTGAGCAGCAAGCGCAGTTCCAGGTGATTAGTGTATTACCTGATCAAGATGTCGGTGATATTTTCAATCATGGTTTATATGAACAAACCAAAACACGTATTAACGATGCCGCGAACAATAATGGTTATTTTGACAGTTACTGGCGTTTACATGATGTGAAAGTTGCCCAGCCGCAAAATACCGCAGATATCAATTTACGTTATGAAACAGGCGACCGTTATAAATTAGGACCTGTTGAGTTTCGGATGAGTGATCCATCGAAACCCTTCCCAATTGACATGGATGTTTTACAAAGTATGGTGTCATGGGAAGATGGCGCTGATTATACCTTTTGGCGGGTCAATGGCTTGGCCAACAACTTAACCAACTCGCGTTATTTTAATTACACCTTGGTCGATGCAGTGAAACCAGATCCGATTGAAAAACAGCTGGAGCTTCCACCTGATATTCAAGCTTTGGTTGATCAGCAAAAAATATCTGAAAATGCCACCACAGTTCAGGATAAAAAACAGACTGTTTCTTCAAAAGAAGTCACACAATCTGTGGTCGATGAAACGCAATTTGCCGGCAAAACCGATACCGAAACTGATCAAAATTTGCGTCAACTCCGGGTGCAACAAGAAACAAAAGAAACGGAAGAAGAACGTTTAAAAGCTCAAGCACGTGAAGAAAAGAAAATTCCAGTCATCGTGACCTTAAACGCGGACCGTTTAAACAGTGCAGAAGTGGGTGCTGGTTATGGAACTGATACAGGTGCACGTTTGCGTGGGCAGTATCGCCGGGCCATTGTTAACCGCCGTGGGCATTCTTTCGATGCCAACTTGGAATTATCTCAAATTCGACAGTCTATTGACGGGCATTATAACATTCCTTATCACCATCCACTGAATGACTATATTAGTCTGGTGGGCGGTTATGAGCGTGAAGAGCGTGATGACGTTGCGCAAGGCAATGGATTGATGATTGAATCTGCCGTGGCGGGTGTAGACAGAGTCATTAAAAGACCACGCGGAAGCTGGCAGCATACGTTTGGTTTACGTTATCGTTTAGACCGTATTACCCAGGAAGGTGTGATAGATGCCAATGAAATTCCTGATGCATTTATCGCTAACGCAAATGAACAGCAACAATCCTTATTATTTGGTTATGAGGTTTCTCGTACCACCAGTGATAAGCGGGTCAATCCCGGGAAAGGCTTTAAGCAAACCTATAAAGTGGAACTTGGCAGTGAAAGTTTGTTGTCCGATGCCGATATGGCCATTGTGAATGCAGGTTGGCGATTTATTTATTCACTGGGTGAAAATGATAACCACCAGTTTGTGGGACGTGGTGATTTAGGTTATATCTTTGCACAAGATTTTACCAAAGTGCCTTATAACCTGCGTTATTTTACCGGCGGTGACCAGACCATTCGTGGTTTTGATTACAAGAGTTTATCCCCAGAAGAAAATGGATTTAAAATTGGTGGACAGACTTTGGCGGTGGGGTCATTGGAATATAATTATCAGTTTAAGGAAGGTTGGCGTGCTGCCATATTTAGTGACGTGGGGAATGCATACGACAAAGATTTTAATACACCAACCGCATATAGTGCAGGTGTAGGGGTTCGCTGGGCATCGCCAATTGGCCCAATTCGTATTGATGTCGCTTCAGGTATTTCTGATGATGATCATCCGATCCGTATCCATTTCTTTATTGGTTCACAATTATAAATTTTAGGTTTTAGAGAGCATTATGGCTGAAGTAGAACAGCAACCAGAGATTGAAACACCTCGACCAAAAAAACGTCGGATTTTAAGGAGTGTACTCTTTACGCTGCTTATTGTGTTTGTTTTGCTGATTGCTTCCTTCGCTGTCATGTTTAGCACCGATAAAGGCAGTAAATTCTTACTGGATCGTGTATTGGAACGTCAACAAATTATTCATTATGAATATGAAGGCGGTAATCTTTTACAGGGAATTATCTTAAAAAATATTTTAGTGACCTTAAAACCGGTAGATGTAAAAATTGATCGTGCCGATGTGACTTTGGGTTGGCGTGCAATCTTAAAAAAAGAAATTCATCTTAACCGTGCTGATGTGCGTAATCTGCAAATTATCACTAAAAACCCACCCAGTGATGAACCGTTTAAATTTAGTGAAATCCGTCTGCCTTTTGTTTTGCGTTTGGACACGGCAGATGTTGATCATCTGGTGATTAAAACCTCATCTGCCAGCGTTAAATTTAACGATATTCACTTAAATAAAGCACTTTGGTCGGGTACAGAGCTTAAGTTTGAAGATTCCCGCATGGATATGGGGTATCTGTCGGTAAAAAATGCGACTGGGGATATGAAATTTGAAGGCAAATATCCTTTAAATGCAGTCGCTGATGTAAATATACCGTCACTGAATAAAAGCTTGAATATTCATGATATTAAAGTGGTGGCCAGAGGCACTTTAGATACCATTCAAGCCGGGGTGGCGACCAATACTCCTGATCTGTTAACCGGCTGGGCTGTGGTACATCCGGTACGTAAACATGTTCCGATGTTTGGTGAGTTGCAGTTTAAGCAATATCACTGGCCATTAATGACTGAACAAAAGCTGTTTAGTAAAGATGGTGTAGCTAAATTTAATGGTGATATCGAGCGTTTAAATATCGATGTCGCAACAGACTTAAGCGGCAAAAATATTCCGCAAGGTCAATATAACGGTAGCATGCATACCGATTTGGTTCATCAGCTTGATATTACCAATTTAAATGGTCAGTTGATGAATGGTGCTGCGAATGTTGCCGGAGTAGTCAGCTGGAAAGACCATGTCACTTGGGATATGACAGGTCGTCTGGACAAGATTAATCCAAAAGACAAACTGATTCCGTTGGTGATTCAGGATTTTCTACCGCCCAGTCTGGATGCGAAAATTGCTTCTAAAGGTCGTTTAGAGAAAGGTATGCATTTAACTGCCTTGGTTGATTTTGATCGTTATGAAACGTGGAATTTAAAACTCGATCAGGCTGAGCAAAAAGGTAAAAAACCGAATCCAATGCTACTCGATGTGGCTTGGAAAAATATTGATCGCGCCGTACCTTATGTAGGCTGGTTAAGCAGTAAATCAGGGGATGTTAAATTAGCCTTGGTAGAGGGTGCACAAGATATTTATGTTGCAACTGCGGTGACTAAACATGATAAGGGTATGTTGCCTGAAGGCTCGTATAAAGCGCAGCTCAACCTGAAAAATAATAATTTGAATGTACCTAATTTTAGTTTTGTGGCAGGTAAAGGTAGCTTAAGCGGAACTGCAAAGGTTCAGTTACCTACAGATAAACGCCAATTAAAATGGAATGCGATTGTTAATGCTAAAGATTTTAATCCACAAACGATAGCGGAGGCGGCACCAGTAAACTTGGTCAATGGACAAGTCAAAGCCAATGGTTTTGCCAAACCGAATCAGCAAATTATACATTTAGATGCAATTAACTTAATCGGGCGTCTGACACAGCAAAATAATAATGAAACGGTGCGTTTAACCGGTCGCAGTACTGCAGCTATTTTGTTTAATGATCAAAAATCGGGTGGCGCCTTTAAAAGTTTTGCCGTCAATTATGATGGTGCATTAAATGCCAGTCAGATTCCGGCCAGCGAAGGCTTACTCAAGTTTAAGATATCTGGTACACCAGAACTGATTAAAGTGGATGAACTCAAGCATTCAGGCATTGCCGGGAAAGTTTTTGCCAGTGGTCGGGTCAATCTTGAAAATGGCATTGGATGGAATATCAATGCATCGCTGGTTCGATTTAAACCGCATTATTTCGTGTCATCTGTACAGGGTGAGTTATCCGGTAATGTGAAAACTGAAGGGGTTTGGTCGGACAGCTTAAAACGCATCAATATCGAAAAATTAAATTTGGCCGGAATCATCAACAATAAACCTGTTCGCGGAACAGGCAATCTGGCGATGGTCATCGATTCAAATCAAAAAGGCTTCTTGCCAAAACAATTTGAAGCTAATAACTTGTATCTTTCTTATGCAAAAAATCAGCTACAAGCGACTGGTAATGCACAAAATTTAAGATTAAAAATTAATGCGCCTGCTTTATATGAAATTTATAGCGGGCTACGTGGTCGTGCTTATGGTTATTTAAATGTGCAATCACAACCCCGCTTGCAAGCGACTGCGAATCTGGCGGTAGATGACTTTGGTTTTAATAATCTATTCAGTGTTAAAAAGCTGCGGGTTCAAGGTGAATTGCCAACATCACAACTCACTCCAACGCTGCTCAGTGCGAAAATGGAAAGTCTGCGTAGTGGTTCACGTGAGATTCAGCAAGGTGAAATTTCACTGGCTGGTACACGTAAAGCCCATATATTGAAAATTCAGGCAGAAAACCGGATTTCCAAATTTTATGTACAACTGGCGGGTGGTTTTAATGCGCAGAATGATTGGTTAGGACAAATCCAGAAAGGGGATTTTGACTCTTTGCGTGCGCGTTTGGTGCAGCGCCAAAATGCTTCGGTCATTTATAGTTCAGCGAAATCAGAATTGTTTGTTGGTGCGCATTGCTGGTCCAGTCAGCAAAGCCAGTTATGTTTCGATCAACCGATTCGCGTCAGTAAAACCAAAGGGAATGTGTCTTTTGTTACCCAAAACGTCGATCTGAATGATTTTGCAGCATTTATGCCTGAAGGTTTGGCAATTACCGGTAAGGTAAATGGCTATGCAAAAGCAGCATGGGCACAAGGTGCCAAACCGAAAATTGATGCACGACTGGTAACACGCAATGGCGTGATTGGGTTGGCAGCAGAAGATCCGCAAGATATTGGTTCGACATTAAGTTATAACGAAATTGGCCTTATTGCGAAAAGTGTATCCGAAGGTCTGCAAGTTCGTTTAGATGTTAAAACTCCGGAAATTGGTACCGGTTATGCCAATGTGATTATTGATCCTTATAAAGACAGTAAACCAATGCGTGGTGAAGTGGCTTTTGACCAAGTCCAGCTTAAAGTCTTTAAACCCTTTATCCAAGATGTTCGGTCACTTGCTGGAACATTGTCATTTGCCGGGAAAATATCGGGAACACTAACTCAGCCCTTATTTAATGGTGAAATGCGCCTGAAAGATGGTGCGATCAGCATGATTTCATTGCCGGTGAATTTAAACAATATTCAGGTGTATTCATCAATTCGACAAGATCATGCCAGTATTAATGGTGCATTTAATAGTGGTCGAGGTGTAGGGGCATTAACAGGAAATATAGACTGGAAGAATGATCCACGCATTCAACTGCATTTAAAAGGTGAAAATCTGCTGATTCGCCAAGCACCGTTAATTACGGCAGTAGTCACTCCAGATTTAACTTTAGATGTCTTGCCTTTCAAGAAGAAGTTAAGCCTAAGTGGCAAGGTTGAAGTGCCACGTGCCTTAATTTCAATGCCTGAAGCTTCTGCTCCAGTGATCAATGTTTCATCCGATGTACGTATTGTTCATGAGGGTCAGGATCAGCTCGCGATATTGAGAGCGGCTCGACCATGGGATATTCGTGCTGATGTAATGGTGAATCTCGGCAATCAAGTCATTTTCCAGGGTTTTGATAGCCGTATTCCACTGCTTGGACGTTTATATTTATCACAACGCGGGCTTGAAACAGCGATGCGTGCCAATGGTGCAATTGGTGTTAGTCAAAAGGTAAAAATTGAAGCTTATGGACAAAGTCTGGTTTTGTATCGTGCGATTGCCCGTTTTAATGGCCCTTTATATAATCCAACCTTGGATATCGATGCCAATAAAAGTGTGCAAGGAAGTACGGTGGGTGTGCGTGTGACAGGAACGGCGACTAGCCCGAATATTCAGGTCTATAACGATGCCGGTTTGTCTGAACAGGAAGCTTTAAACGCCATCATTACCGGTCGTATCAATGAAGGGACCAGTGGTATTAGTCAAGCAGAGGGCTTTAAGTCTGATGTAAACAATACCATTGCCGCCGCAGGTATCAGTATGGGCTTGGGCGGTACTCGTGCTTTAACCAATCAAATTGGGCGTACTTTTGGCTTGAGTGGTTTGGCTCTGGATGCACAAGGAACAGGGGATGACACCCAAGTCAGTGTGACCGGTTATATTACCCCAGATCTTTTTATACGTTATGGTGTAGGTGTATTTACACCGGTGAATAAGTTGACCTTGCGTTATCAAATGAACAAACGCTTGTATCTGGAAGCGAGCCAATCTTTAGAACGAGCTATCGATGTGTTCTATAACTGGCGCTTCTAATGGCTTGAGGATATAA
>JBLZXS010000279.1:0-8902 GCA_050285325.1 Acinetobacter sp. | reverse complement strand
AGTGTTGTTCTGCGGTTTCAAGCTGAGGTAACTGCGCTGCCAGCAGACTTTCGATTTCATCTAAACGGATACGATGACTAAGTGCCCCTTGCCCGGCTTGACTTGCTTCGTCATAAAACAGGCCAATTACCCAATCCGCACCAACATGATAGCCATCCAAACTTAAGATGGATTGCCCTGTGCCTAATTGCGCTTGTAAAGATAAAGCTTGGTCGAGGGTTTCTGCGACCGCAACTTGTTGCCAAATGGAATGTTGTGGCGATTCAATCCAGTCAGCCAAGCAAGGCAAACCAGCGATCTGAATCTGATCTTGCGAACTATTGCTTTTCAACTGACGGGCAATACTTTCAACAAAATCAGCATCCGCCTCTAATACGTGTGCAAAAAGCCATTTTGCCAAAAACTTTTCAGTCAAATTGGCATGCACTTTGGCGTGATCTTTTAATTTTAAGACCTGCATCAATTGCACAGCATTATTCTGAACTTTGGGACTGTTCTTAATCAACAATTGATTGAGATTTTTCTGTTCCGATTGCAACACCTGAATGGCAGATTTCAAACTTGAAACATCATTTTTCTGCTGCGCATACTGCGCTTGCACTGACTCTAATGTGTGTTTCTGGCTTTGAATGGTGTGTTCTAATTGCTCAATTTGCTGGCTAAGTTGAACTTTTTCACTTTCAAGCTGCGTAATATCATCTTGCTGATCTTGGTGTTGAAGCTGTGTTGTTTGCTGTTGCAAGGTTTGTTTTTGCTGTTCAATCCGGGCAATATTTTTCGCTAATTGCTCGCTCTGCGCCAGCATCTGCATTTTTTGCTGCTGCTGTTTCTCAACTTGCACTTTCACCAGTTCAAACTGTTGTTGTACGTGTTGCTGTTGCGCTTTCAGATTTGTAAAGCTTTGGGTCTGGTCCTGGTTCTGACTTTCTTGCTGCTGTAATTGCTCGGTCTGCTGTTCATGTTGTGCTTGCAAAGTTTCGATTTGCAGTTCAATCAGCTGTAACCGTTCTTTGGTCTGTAATTTTTGTTGTTCGAGCTGGGTTAAAGTGGAAGTATTTTGCTGAAACAAAGACTGTTTCTGCTCCAGTGTCATTTTCAATTCTGACAGCTTTTTCTCAGCCTGTTGCCACTCATTTTGCAGTGGAGTCGACTGCTGAATCAGGCGCTGGAACAATTCACTGGTTGCGGTTAAATCATGTTCCAAAGTGGTCAGTTCTGAGCGAACCAATTTAAATGTTTCGCCCAACTCATTCATCTGCAGAGTATATTTTTGCTGCAAGCAGCTACTTTGTTCACATTGAAAAGACAGCACTTCAACTTTAATGGTGCGAATCTGGGTTTCCAGTTCTTTATATTGAATCGCGCTTTCAGACTGACGTTTCAGGGTTTTCAGCTGTGACTTCAGCTCCGAGGCAATATCTTCCAGCCGCGATAAATTTTGTGTGGTGTGATCTAGATGAAGTAAGGTTTCACGGCGACGTGCCTGATAACGCGAAACACCGGCAGCTTCCTCAATAAACACCCGCATTTCTTCGGGTTTGGCATCGATCAAACGGTTAATCATGCCCTGTTCAATCACCGCATAAGAACGTGGTCCCAGCCCTGTCCCTAAAAAGATGTCGGTAATATCACGACGACGACACTTGGTGCCATTTAAAAAATATTCAGACTTGCCATCACGGTTGACCTGACGGCGCACTGCCAGTTCATTATAGGCATTGTATGTACCCCCGAGCTTGCCATAGGTATTGTCAAAACGCAGTTCAACACTCGCCACACCGACCGGTTTACGTTTGGCGGTTCCAGTAAAAATGACATCCTGCATGCTGCCACCGCGGAGTTGACGCGCGTTTGACTCTCCCATGACCCAACGAATGGCATCAATCACATTTGATTTACCGCAGCCATTGGGACCAACGACAGCAGTGCGATTGGCTTTGAAGTGTAAAGTTGTACTATCGGCAAAAGATTTAAAGCCGGAAAGTTTTAAGCTGCTTAAACGCATAGTGTCCTAATTAACGTCGTGAACGTCTTGCCCACGCGAGTTCAATCTGTTTCATCCGTGTTAGCGATTCCAACACAAGGTTGCGTAAGTGTCGACAAAAATCTTCCATAAATAAAGTAGCTTGTTGTGATTTTCGGATCAAAACTGCATCAGTCACCATTTTAAACAATTCAAATGATTCCTGCTGCTCACGACGAGAGATATTTAAGGTTAAAAAATAGCTGCGACGCAGTGATGGCAACAGTTCCTGATAGAACTTCATTAGATAGGGATTACCCACCATTTCCTGTTGCCGTGCCAAACCCTGAAAGATTAAATCATAGAATTTTTCGGTATGCCCCTGCCGGGTTTCTTCATTGAGTTGATCCAATAGTGCCTGAATTCTTTCAGCTTCATGGGTGCGCCACGTTTCCGCCATGCGCTGGACAATCTGGCCCAATAGCAAAGCACACATATCAAATAGGGAGCGAACTTGTTGCGGCGACATTTCTGACACAATTGCACCGCGACGCGGGTAAATTTCAATTAGCTGGGTACGCTCTAGCAGCAGAAGTGCTTCACGTACTGAACCTCGACTGACATCGAGTTCAGCCGAAATACGCAGTTCTTGAATGCGTTCACCTTCAACCAATTCACCACGAATAATTTGCTCGCTAATATGCTTGGCAATCTGTTCGGATAAACTGTCCTTTTCTTGTTCTTGCATACTCGTCCTACTTGTTTTTATAAGATGCAATCAAAAATCGTCAGACTTCTTGACCGAGATTTTCATTTTTACTCAGTTTTAACCACAAAGAGAATGACATTGTCAGACAATTATTAAGTCTTTAAAGCCAATTTAATTTTTTTAACTTGGCTCAACTGGATTCAACATTCAATCTTATCTATTGAATAACCTTACATTACATCAATAATCATTTTATTTTTATATTTAAATATAAAAAGATGCGAACAGTTTAACCGTAGCGCACCTTTAAAATCTGTTTTGATCACTTATTTTTAAAAATTAGAAATAAGTCGAAAAACCCTGATAGATAAAATATATACCTACCGTAGTTAAAAGGCAGGCAAAGCATCTTTTCAGCATCGCTGGAGACAACTTATGCGCCACTTTTGCACCCAGTTTTGCGGTAATGAAACTCATCACACTAATTCCGATAAAGGCATAAATGTGTACATAACCAATACTATTGGGTACTTCCACCTGTGTATTTGAGCCAAACCACATAAAGCCCAATGCCCCTGCAACGGCAATCGGCAAGCCGCCTGCTGCCGAGGTCGCCACCGCTTTTTGAATCACGACGCCATGGCGGATCAAATACGGTACAGTCAGACTACCCCCTCCAATACCAAAAATCGCCGAAGCAATCCCGATGCCACCACCTGCAAGCAGTTGCATGCCTTTCGCCGGTAAATGCTGCGCAGGATCGACTGGCTGAGTGGCACTAAAAAACATGCCATAAGCAACCCAGACTGCAAAAAAACCAATCAGTAACTGTAAACCTTGACCCGACATATAGTCGGCAATTCCAGCGCCTAAAAATGACCCCAAGGCCAGACCTGGAGCCAAATTACGAAATACATCCCAGAGCACCGCCCCGCGTTTATGATGCGCCGTGACGGAACTGATCGAGGTCACAATGATGGTTGCTAAAGAGGTTCCCACCGCCAAATGCATAATCACCGAAGGATCATAATGCAGCTGCGTGAATACAATATATAAAATGGGCACAATAATCAGGCCGCCACCGACACCAAACAGTCCAGCGGCAAAACCAGCCATTGCACCAATCAATAAATATATGATTAACTCCATTCTTCACATTCCACTGTTTCTTAGATTTAAATGGATTTAGAGACCAGACAACTGCAACAAATCCTCGATGATGCCCATCAGCTCCCTGAGGTCTTAATCCTGAAACCGGTCACGACTTCAACCAATGATGATGTACGTGAAATCGCACTCAAAGGTATTCAAAACGTTTTAGTTTGTAGTACCAGACAAACGCAAGGTCGTGGACAACGTCAACGACAATGGGTATCTCCTGAAGGGAACATCTATTTAAGCACATTGCTGAATACGCGGACACCCATTGATGGCCGGCTTGCCCTTGAAATTGCATTAAATATTTTACAAATGCCGAGTCTCCAGAACTTAGAGCTTCAAGTCAAATGGCCGAATGATCTGTATAGCAGCCAAGGTAAATGGGGCGGAATTCTGGTTGAACCGCTTTCCCCGCATCAGGTGATTGTCGGTGTAGGCATCAATCTTGCACCTGTGCCCAAAGAACATATTGACCAGCATGCCACCTCACTCAGTGAACTGGGGTTAAACCATATCTCCCGGATTCAACTGATTGCAGAATTATATCTGGCCATACAACACGCCAGCGAATGGTTCGATCATCATAGTTATAACCTTGCTGCCCGTTTCAATCATTATGCTGCGTTTAAAAATCAGGCGGTGGAATTTGAGCATCATTCAGGGTTATGTTCAGGAATCTTTTTAGGGATTCAGGATGATGGTGCGGTCAATATAGAAACCAGCGAAGGCTTAAAACAGTTTTATCAAGGGCGCTTGCGTCGCCTAGAAATATCTCTTTAGAGAAATGCAATGAAGAATTTATGGTTAGATATCGGGAATACCCGTCTAAAATATTGGATTACCGATAACAATCAAGTCATCGAACATACTGCAGAAATGCATCTACAGTCGCCTGCCGATCTACTTTTAGGGCTGATTCAGCACTTTAAAAGTTTAAACCTGAATAATGTGGGGGTCTCTTCGGTACAAGACAAGAAAAACAACGACCGTATTCAATACATCTTAAAAAGTCTTGGTATTCCCGTGGTGTTTGCCCAAGTGCAGGCTGAATATGCCGGTTTAAGTTGCGGTTATGATAATACCAGCCAACTCGGGATTGATCGCTGGTTACAGGTTTTGGCTGTCGCACGTGATCCGGAGCAAAATTATTGTGTGATTAGCTGCGGGACGGCTTTGACCATTGATCTTGCCGATGGCTTACAGCATTTGGGCGGTTATATTTTACCGAATCTGTATTTACAGCGAGATTCCCTGATTCAAAATACCAAGGGCATTAAGATTCCTGATGCAGCCTTTGATGCATTAACACCGGGACGCAATACCATAGATGCAGTACATCATGGCATTTTATTGGGTTTGGTGAGTAGCATTGAAAAAGTGCTAGAGCAATCACCTCGACAACTGATTTTAACAGGTGGTGATGCACCTTTATTCGCCAATTTTTTACAACAATACCATCCGATTATAGAAACCGATTTATTGTTGAAAGGTCTACAACGCTATATTCAGCATTATGCTGAAATGAGATAAGGCTGAATTGTCTGCCAGACCTCTGGCAGTTCCGTACATCCTTCTGAATCAATAAAATGACCTTGATGTTTTGCAGCTATCACCTTTGCGTCCAAGCTTCGTGCCTGTTCCAGGCTAAATTTGGGCAATACATGCTTATCCCCTTCGGAATAGATCACCACCCGATGCTCAATCTGGTTCTTAAGCAAATCAAAATCAATCTGGGCGGCATCAATAAACGGACTTACATCATCTAAGCGTCCCAAACGTCCATTAAAACCGGCAACTAAAACCAGTTGTTTAATACGCTGATCAGTTAAGTTTTTTGATAAATAATGTAATGCCGCGATAGTTCCCAAACTATGCGCAATCACAATACTGTTTTCATCCAGTCTTCCGATCTGTTCGGCCATTTGCTGCTGCCAAACTTGCAATTGTGGCTTAGTTGAAGGATCTAAACGCAATACTTTTAAACTGTAATGCTGTTGATCTGCAGTCTGCTGAATCCAGGGATACCAGTTTTCTTCGGGACTGGCAGTATAGCCATGAACCACAACAACTTGAGCCATTATTATTCTTCCATCTTGTTAAGCTATTTTAGTGTGCAACAAGCTCAGCCTGAATTGAGTGATTCATTTGTTGGTCTTTTTTTATAAAAATACGAATTACAGCAAATCGTGTTCTCCCGTAATTCACTTAATCACTTATTTAAAAATACGCATGGATTTCAAGTCCATTAATGATGTAACAAAGGTTTCAACACATCCCAAACTTGTTTAAATTCATCAAAACCATCGCTTCGCATAAAATGTCCCGCATGCTTCACCTCTTGCATTTGAGCATTAATAAAGTGCCCTAACAGGACAGCTTTAGGCGGAGACATATAAGGGTCATTGCAGGAAAACAGTAAAAACCGGGTCGCAATCTGTTTTTGCAAAATGGCCATGTCTAATTTTGCCTGCCGAATAAAACCGTCCAATTCGGGCAATGCGGTGAGTTTATCTTTAAAACCGGCAACCAAAATCAGCCCTTTAATTTGAGTCTGACTGAGTGCCTGAGTTAAAAAATGCAAGCTCGCCAGACAGCCTAGACTATGCGCGACAATAATGCTTTCTCGATCTAACTTTGGCATTTGCATCTGTAACGATTGTTGCCATATTTGAAAATTAGGCGCGCTTGCATCGGGTAGTAGCAGACGTCTTGCAAGATGTCCAGAATGTTGAACCTGTTGGCTCAGCCATGGAAACCAATGATCATTCGGTGATTCCTGATCACCATGCACGATATAAACTTTCTTCTGCAAGTCGGACATGTTTTTTCTTCTTGTTATGAACAATTTTATTATGGTTTTATTTTTATCTCATTTCAGAATAATAGGTAGAGTTGTTTTGTATTTCTCATTTTAATTTTATTTAACCTACAATTTCACAAAAGTTGTTTTCAAGTTTAGACAGCATCAAATAATCTAATAAAAACAAAAAAGGCGCATTATGCGCCTTTTTTACGATCAAGAAGTACAATCTTACTTCTTGTCGTTTCCACCGAACAATGGTCCCATACCGCCACCACCGCCAAATTTATTTTGCATGCCACTCAATGACTTCATCATTTTTGCCATACCTGACGGATTAGCAAATTTTTTCATCATTTTCGCCATTTGCGCATGTTGTTTAATCAGTTTATTGACTTCCACAACTTCCATACCGCAACCTGCGGCAATACGCTTTTTACGGCTTGGGTTCATTAAATCAGGATTACGGCGCTCTTTAACGGTCATCGATTGAATAATCGCTTCCATTTTTTTCACTTGCTTTTCAGGGTTCGCTTGAGCAAGTGCATCTTGAATGCCTGCATTACTCATGCCTGGCAACTTGTCCAGGAAACCCATCATTCCGCCCATCTTGTTCATTTGTTCAAATTGCATCAGCATATCTTCAAAGTTGAAGCTACCGCCTTTTTGCAATTTTTTCGCCATTTTTTCGGCTTTTTCTTTGTCGACTTTACGTTCAAGTTCTTCGACCAAAGAAAGTACGTCACCCATACCCAAGATACGCTGTGCGACACGCTCAGGATGGAATGGCTCCAAGGCATCAAGCTTTTCGCCCATACCCAGGAATTTGATTGGCTTGCCGGTAATTGCACGTACAGACAGTGCCGCACCACCGCGGGCATCACCATCGGTTTTGGTCAGGATCACACCGGTTAAAGGCAATGCATCATTAAAGGCTTTTGCAGTATTTGCCGCATCCTGCCCGGTCATGGCATCAACCACAAACAGGGTTTCAGTTGGCTTAATGGCTGCGTGAAGCGCTTTAATTTCGTCCATCATGTCGTCATCGACATGCAAACGACCTGCGGTATCGACAATCAGGACATCAGCAAACTGAATTTTTGCTTGCTCAATGGCACGATTGGCAATGGTAATTGGGTTTTCATCAGCGCTCGATTCAAAGAAAATTGCGCCAACTTCGCCTGCAACCGTTTGTAGCTGTTTAATTGCTGCTGGACGGTAAACGTCGGCAGAAACCATGGCTACTTTTTTCTTTTGGCGTTCTTGTAAGAAACGTGCAAGTTTTGCTGCAGTGGTGGTTTTACCCGCACCTTGCAAACCTGCAAGCAGTATCACCACGGGTGGTTTTGCTGCAAGGTCGAGGCTTTCATTGGCCTCGCCCATCATTTTTGTCAGTTCGTCATGGACGATTTTTACGAAAGCCTGGCCTGGTGATAACTGCGTCATCACTTCCTGACCTAATGCCTCTTCCTTAACTTTCGCGATGAATTCACGAGTTACAGGTAACGCAACATCGGCTTCAAGAAGTGCCATACGTACTTCACGTAACGTATCTTTAATATTGTCTTCGGTTAGCTGCCCTGAGCCAGTAACATTTCTTAAACTCTGCGTGAGTCGTTCTGTTAAGGTATCAAACATTGCAAAATCCGCTTAAAATTGCCAGTTGCAAAAAAATCTTTCTTAAAATAGAAAATTTATGCATAAGATGCTATAGGATACTGTAGTTCACGTAGAATTTATATAAATGAATATTCAACATCCTGAAAAAGGTTTGACATGATCAGTCTCCCCTTGGTTTACACGATCTTAGCATTAATCGCTTATACCACATCTTTCTGGTATTTGTTTATTCACTTAATGTCAAAGCGTGATCCGAACCATTGGTTTGTAGGACTTGTACTCGGTTTAGGTTTATTGCTACACGCGGGTGTTCTGTATAACGATATGCTGACCCCAATAGGGGTGAATTATGACGTATTTCTGTTACTGTCATTTACCTCTGGCCTGATGTTATTGCTCAGTTTACTGTTTAGTACCTTCCGCCCGATTTTGGCGCTGAATTTACTGGGTATTCCTGTGGCTGCAACCGGCCTGATTTTAGGTTTTGCCTTAAGCAAACAAAATCAGGTAATAGAACAACATTCTTTAGGTTTAGACATTCATATTATTTTGTCTTTATCTGCTTATGCGGTTCTACTGATGGCAACCATACAAGCAGTGATTCTGTGGTTCCAAAATCGTGAATTAAAAAATAAGCAAAAAAGAATCTGGG
>JBLZXS010000278.1:0-14164 GCA_050285325.1 Acinetobacter sp. | reverse complement strand
GTCAGCGTTCTCCATTAGATTATGAAAAGGCCCATCAAAAGATGGTTATGTGTGTCTAGAATTTTGGTGGCTATTCAATTTCCTCATTTCCCAAACACCTTCTTGGAGAGGTTTAATGTCTCCCCAATTTCCACGTTAAACCTTATCTAGTCTGCGATTCAAGCGAATACGGGTCATATTGTCTTTAATGCCATCTAATCATTCATCAAATTCTGATAGAGGTTTAATTTCAATGATGAAGATCCCTTTTCTTCTTACTTACTTGTATTCGATTGAATACAAGTAAGTATTTTTATCCCCCAAGTTGTCTCCGAAATTTATGATGTAAGTTCAAAATAAAAAAAGCCCGGACAGGGATATTCGGGCTATAAAATAGAAACTACAGCATCGTTTCTAGTGCAGGATCTTATTACACTATAGGTTGGATTTTAGTAGGTATTAGGAATACAGACACTTTAAATGGTTTCTAACATTTCGGATTCGTGTAATGGCCATTATGTTAACTGGGAAGAAATTTATAGAACTTCTAACTGTTAAACATATCTAAATTGAGTAAATAATCTAGCTGATTTAAGTAGTTTCTAAATTATAACTTTTCATCTATATGAGGAAATATAAATGCTCTGGCTAATTGCTAAGTACGCTATAACCGCTGGAATGGTCATACTTATTTCGGAAGTTGCAAAACGTAGTGATCGCCTAGGAGGATTGATTGCAGCACTGCCTATTGTAACCGTATTAGTGCTTATATGGATGAAATTCGAAAATCAGGATCCGCAGAAAATTTCAAATCATGCTTGGTATACTTTTTGGTATGTAGTACCGACATTACCCATGTTTTTAGCATTCCCAATACTCTATCAGCGCTATGGGTTTTGGATATCTCTAGCCATTTGTTGTGTAATGACCACCCTTATTTTTCTTGCATGGGCTGCTATATTGCATCATTTCGGTATTGACTTAATGTAAAGCATTAAATGATTGCGTGCATTAAATCAGGACTAATAATTTATTAGGGAAATATTAATTTATCTAAAATCAACATAATACAGGTTATACGAAATTATTTAATTTTTCCATTCAGTATCAATATTTTAAATTAAAATGTTTCAGTAAAAAGCGCACTAAAAACAGCTTTTTTATGATTTTCTATATTCCATGCTTACTATTTAATCAATATTCCACGAGTTTGTTCATCTCAGTTAAACAATTATGGTTAATCATAGGATCTAAAAAACCGAATCCAAAAGCCCCTTTTCTCCGGGACTGGAATGAGCTTATTTTCGTTTTCAACCGGAGTAGTCAATCCTTCATTTTTCGGCTCAAGTTCTGGCTCAAGATCTGTTGCTATATCCTGGTTAGATTTCTAATCAGTAATGGTAGAAATTTTGAATTGATCCGGCACTTTATGATTAGTAAAAATCATATCATCGGGGGGTATTACGATACAGCAGTTTCAGAATGAAGCTGAATCAGTTGCATTTCAGGAATGCTGATAGGCCTTACTTACAAAATAGCTCTAATCTGACGTTTAATATTTGCTATATAGCTAACATTGCATAGCAAATATGAAAAGTTCGCTATATGGCTAACAATTTTTTGTGAAATCGGAAAAATAGTATGGCTTATAGAAAATAAATTGATGAAAAAATAAAATTGGCCAGGAAAAATCTCGGCTATACACAAAAGACTGTATCAGAGAAATTTGGAGTCAATAAAACAACAATTTCTGAGATTGAAAACGGTCATTTCACTGGTTCGTTTGACTTATTTGAAAAAGTACTTAGTTGTGTCGAATTACAGTTCGAAGTTATACCCCAAAAAGCATAGATTACCTTACTGGAATGAAATAGAGTTTTTATTTAGAGAAGATTGAATTAAAAAATGGGAGCCTATTAACTGCACCCCGAGAGTTGGACATTCTTAGTCTAAGTAGAAGGGTGCTTTTCTATGGCTAAATATTTTCGAGATTTTAAACACAAAGTAGTGCAAGGTTATAATGCCATTTATCATCAATTTTTCAGTAATCCATTCAGTTATCAAAAAATGGGTTGAACAATATCAAAAACATGGATTGGATGGTTTTGCAGTACAGTCATCAAGAACAATTTTTAGCATAGAATTCAATATCCATTCAGTTCAAATGATTCTTGAGAGAATGTCCTTTCAAAAAGCACGAAGACAACTAAACTTAAGTGATCTTTCACTTTTGTATCGTTGGGTACAACAAGATCAAGCACACGATATAGAAGACTTAAAACCCAATCTCAAAGAATGCCAAAATCACATGGTGAACCTAATAAAATTAAAAAAAAATTTGTACAGCGATTGATGCAGATGATGAGCTTAAAATCACGAGTATGCCCTGAAAGATATAAATCCTACAAAGGGCTAATGTAAGATTGCCATGAATGTACTACGAAGAGCCTCTAAGATGTGCATTAATGTTGTTGCCGAACCCATTAGAGAGCATCAGCCTTGTATCCAGTTTTGCACGGTACAAGGAATAATATGCAGGCGTGCAGCAAATTCGCTGGGGCTTAAACCGGTTTTTACTACTTTTTTAATATCAGGCAATTCAAGCTGTGTAATCCAATTTGCTTTGATTTCTTTACGCTTGATTGCTCCTGCTTCTTTGACCGAAGCCACTAAGTCATCAAATAAGTGGTTATCGATGAAATTATTCCTTCGCAAGTTAGTACAGAATGGCTATTTCTTTATCTGTTAAGTTGTCTTTCACGGATTTTAGATAAGTCCTTAAAAAGATCTGATCATCCTCGGTGATCCGAGCGCTACGGCTTGGATTAATTTTATTGTCCAGTGCATAATAACCTGCCAAATCATCCTTCATGGCTAGTAAAGCTGAAATATCAGTAATAACCTGAATTTTTTAAATTTCTGACATCCAAGCCAAGCTGTGTACTGAAATTTAAACTTTGCTAATTCCAATTTTGAATTGTTATTGTCCTTTTCTTAAAGATAGAAGCTATTTGCAGTGGCTAAATATAGATATTGTTTCTAGAATTCTCAATTCTGTTAAAAACAAGATAATTCAATTAAATGCCAATTTTTGAATTAAACCGTTCATTCATATAAATAAATGCTTAGGCTATTTAATCTTCAAAATGGACAGGGATGACGATCATGTAGATGGATAACGTTAATAAAATATATTTCTTTCTTATACCTTTACAACTCCGAGATGAATATCTGTTAGTGCAGGATAAAGCAGTTCTGTTAATTAAGACCTATCATGAAAACACACATGCCGATTTTGCTGCTATTCATCCCCTTCATTTTGGTAATAGTTGTAATCTCTTCCCCATTCATAAATTTAAAATTACTGAAGCAAGTATCCGCCTTAGATTATTACGGATTAAAAATCGATTATTTAGCTGAAGTATTTGATCAATGCCGAGCTTAGGAGAATAAGGCTAAAGTGTTTACTCACTTCTTTTCAAAGCATGAACTGGAATAATCTAAGCCTGGTCAAAATGTGTTTAACATTTAAAAAATGAATCTTCTTCCCTCTTAGCGCTCAATTGTTCTATCCAATTCAAGAATGTGAATTGTCTTCACATCAGTAAAATATTGGGACATGTACTCCCAATTAAGATCAGTATTTAAAAATAACCTTAACATCGAATGCTTCAATTCATCCCTTCTCGTCGTTCCAGCTAAAATACAGGTAATATTACAAAGTTGTTTTTTGCACTGATGCCGTTGTAATCCGATTATTCAAAGTACACTCCTTTTTTATTACTTCAAAGCGATTGGAGTTAAATCTTAAAAGGTTTAGTTTTAGTCAGCTAACCTGATTTTTTCAATGCGATTTCAAGAATGAAATAAAGAGCATAAAGCAAGTAGCAGCGATTACGATAAAAAGTGTAGTAAGTTGCTACACTTTTTTAAATAATCTCTTTCCCGAAAATTTCGTTCAAACGCTCGCGATTTCCTTGAACAAATGCGGGATCATTTTTTAGCTTATATTTCATTTCTTTTTTGAAATCAGTCATGGATACGCCGGCCACAGCAAAATCCATTTGAAACATAATATCGTTTACAATCAAGTTTGCTTGGGAGTCGGTTAAACAGCCTTCCGCCTTAAACCATTTGCTGAACTGTTTATAGTTGGGATCATTGGAGTGAATATACCAAGACCTAACTGTCATATCGAATTTTGCACCTAACTCTTTCACGATGGCGTTATCATCAAAATCCACATCTAAATAGATTTGGGTATTTTCATTGCTTTGAGGAATAACGATCTCACTATGGCCACTGGTAATTTTGAATCGGACACCAACAATAGGCCGTCCTTTCTTAATGGTGTCATATTCCAGCTTCAGACTGGTTCTATCATTAATTTCTTCAACAATTTTATCTAACACATAACGTCTGAAATCAACCCAACGATCATATTTCTTCTCGCCAATATCGGTTAATGCTTTGATGTTTTCCAGTGACAGTTCGACTTCATATGTCTCCTGATTGGCATACTTGAACTCATTCTTAATAAAATAGGAATACAGACTCATACTGGTCACAGAGTCTAAAGCAAATAAATCCTTTAACTGGTAAGTAGTAAAATTCCCGCTTGCCAGACGGGTAAAATAAGGCAGTACTTCACTGGTAAAGCGAATCTGTAGTGCATTTTTGGCGTCATCTTCCCAACGCAGCTCTCGAATAATAGGCACCACAGAATGTACTTTTTTTACTTTTCGTTTGCTGTCATCTAAAGGTTCTTCAATAACAAAATGGGCAACCCGAGAGGACAGCTCTTTATAGATCCGATCAATCGCGACATTAATGGAATTTTTTTTATCTAAACCCAGTAACTCGCCTAGATCATCTTTATGCAAATAAATATAGGTCTGCTCGGTAATTTCGCGATCTTGATTATTTTTTTCACCATAATTTGCCACCGCCATCGCATAAAGGAGCGCTTTGTACTCATTGGATGATAATTCAATCGGTCTAATCAGTCGATTGCTGGTACTGACTACTCCATTATGGCGAATATTCCCAATACAATAAGGTAAATATTCTATTTCTTCTTTTTCGTTCAGCTTGTTCATAAGTGGAAAATAAAAGTACTTTTCTACATGTTATACACAAAAGTGGAATCCGATGCAAATTATCCACCCTTTTAACTCGATGCTCTACAGAAATGAACAACAAGCAATCAAAGCAAAGGCTAAGAGTGGAAGCCATGTCACTTTGTTTTGCCATTTAAAACACTTTTTAAACTTAAAGTGGAAAATAAAACAATATTTGCACTTTTTAGTGACAAACCTTCCACCTTTAATATTTCTCAATCATTTTTAAAGAGAATGTAAAGCAAAAAAAAGCCCAAAACCGCTCATAAAAGTGGAAAGAATAATTAAAAATGCACCCTAATGGTGACAAACCTTCCACTTTTAGCCTGCTCAGAAATGAAAACAGACCATATCTTTGATGGAATTACGAACAAACAGGTTATCCACAGTATAAAAATATTAAAATGACAAGTCTTCCACCTTTAAAGCCAAATAAATAAACTTATCAACAGATTAAGAAACTGTTTTTAAATAATTTTATAGTTTAAATTCAAACTTTATTTAAACTCGATGACAAGTCTTCCACCATAGTGACAAGTCTTCCACCTTTCAGTGACAGGTCTTCCACCTTTCAGTGACAGGTCTTCCACCTTTCAGTGACAGACCTTCCACCTTTCAGTGACAAACCTTCCACTTTTCAGTGACAAACCTTCCACTTTTAAAAACATAAGATAATGATTTTAAAAGATAAAAATGCGTCCTAATTATAATTAACTAATTATATAAATTAATACTAATTATAATTAGCTAGCTATATTTAATAAAAAAAAGAATGTGTTTGTTTTTTATTCAAGTTCAGATTATAACTTCACCGTAGCGTAAAGAAGCTGTAGCAAGTTGCTACAAAGTTCTTTATATTACAATAACTCAAATGAGGTCTATTATGACAAGTAAGTCGACTAAAATCATTGCTGTGGCAAATCATAAAGGTGGTTGCGGAAAGACAACTACCGTAGTTCATCTGGCGTCAGAGCTGGCAGATTTAGGCAAAAAAGTATTGGTGATTGATTTAGATCCCCAAGCAAATGCAAGCCTACATATTGGATCCAGACATCCTAGTGAAGTGGAAACTACTTCTGCTGAATTATTGGTGGGTGATTTAAGTCTATTATCTGAAGCTTTAGAAGAAGAAACGAATTTCAAAAATGTTTCTTTAATTTATGGTTCACTCACTTTAGGTAAAACTGAAGATCAACTGAAAGATGATGCACCAAGACCCTCAGAAGAACTAGCTAACAAACTAGAACTGTTAACTGGATTATATGATTTCATCCTGATTGACTGTCCTCCAAGCTTAAAACTTCTCACAAGTAATGCATTGGCTGCATCAACACATGTCATGGTACCCATTGAATCTGGTTCACAATATGGTTTATACGGGGTAACTGACTTAATTAATCATTTAAGTAAAATAAGACGCGTTAACCCTGAATTAAAACTTTTAGGCGCTTTATTGATTAAACATGATGAACGTCAAAACGTTTGTAAACTTATTCGAGATGAAGCTTTAAGCCAAGTGGGGGAATTGCTGAATACAACAATTCCGATGAGTACTAAAGTAAATCAGGCAGCAATTTTGCAACAGCCCTTACTCGCTGTTGATAAAAACGCTAAAGTTCGTAAGGCTTTTCAAGATTTAGCCAAAGAAATTATTAACCGTGTTGAATAAAAGCGCTCTGGGAATATTATGGTAAGTACAAAAGAACTGTTGGCACAACGTCTTCAGCAAAATACTCAAAAACATCAACAAGCTCAGAAAGAGCATGTGAACGATGTGAAAGAACTACGTCGTAATGTACAAATTACCGATATTCAACCTAGTCCAAATCAGCCAAGAAAAATCTTTAATCAACAAGATATTGAAGATTTAGCCACATCGATTGAAGAAATTGGTTTGCTGCAGCCTATTGCTGTTCGAAGAATTCAGGATAAATATGAACTGATCGCGGGTGAACGACGTCTCAAGGCACATCAGTTTCTCAATAAAAACACCATTGAAGTGATTGTAATTGATGCTTCAGATGAAGAAGTTGCCCTATTAACTTTAGCGGAAAACTTAAAACGGGAAGATTTAACCGATTATGAAATCTATGTCGGTTTAAGTGCTTTGGATGAAAAATTAAAAAAGAATAAACAAAAACTGGCAAAATCTTTAGGAATGAATCGTGAAGATATGTATAAATATCTATCTTTCGAGAAATTACCTCAAGAACTGATTGATGATTTAGAGCAACAACCGGCATTATTGGCACGTACTGCAGCCACGGCAATCAAAAAGTTTCTTTCAGATTATGAAACCAATTACCAGAATGCTAAAAAAGCACTGTTAGAAGCCTGGGAAAAGTTGCTGAAAAAAGAAGTTGAACAAACAAAACTGGCATTATTGGCGGAAAAAATTCTAAAGTCGAAGGAGACTAAAGAACCGATTAAAACTTCAATCGTGCATAAAATTGAATATGACGGGAAAGTTGCAGGTAATATCAAATTTGATCACAACACCTTAAAAGTATCATTAAAAATGAGCGAATTTGATGATCAAAATTTACATGAACTGGAAAATTTGTTGAAAAGTATGTTAATCAAATCCAAAACAGAAATGTAGCAACTTGCTACACTTCTGTTCGAATCAAAATGACTGTCTTAATTTTGAATATTGCTACTCATGTATTTAAAAATGATCAATATTAATAGAAATTTTTAGTTTTATTTAGGGCTCGGGTTTAAACATCCGAGTCTTTTTTTGGAAGGTAATTTAACTTGTATCCCTCCGCTACAATGTATTCGTTGTTGATTCATTCATATTAAAATGTGAAAAATTTTGATGTTAGCCTATTTTAGGGGGGCTGAGGGGTCATATCAGGTTATAGGTTGGCAAAGTAAGAGCTCTTTAGGGAGGTGTTTCATTCACCGGCGATTTCTCAGATGGCTCAGGAACGACCAGTAAGATAAAAGGATTAAATCAGACTGTATCTATACAGCCACACCTGTAGATAGAGCTTTTACATAGACTTGCAATGCAGTTTCGATTGATTGCACTCGAGGGTACGCATTCAGGTTTAGACCAAAAACAACAAAAATGAGGACAGCAGCAGCTTATGTTGGTGACTGGAAAAATGGGCAGGATCTGAGGGAATTCCACACATGCTGGTGAGTGATCGAAACTTATGATCCGATTCCAGGTGGGGTATAAGAAAACTACTCAAATGAATCGATGCTAAAAGCGAGAAGCACAGTGAATACATGGATCTTACCCCATCGGAAGTTGAAAATTGAGTGTCACTCAATCCAGAAGTTGTAATGATGGTACCTACTGGATTAATGGATGTCCCTGAGTTTTATTCAAATACCAGATTGATTACGTTTTAGGGCCTCAGAAAAGAGGATAGGGTGATAATTACAATTCACATAGCCCTTTCAAATAGCCTAAGTATTAAGCATATTTAATTTAATAAAATCTATCCCTTTCTTTTTATATTCACCGTCAAACCGAAAGCGTTAAACAACTTAAGAATAGAATGCAGGGTAGGATTGCCTTGTTCCTGTTCTAATTTTTGTAAAGTTTGTGGGGCGATCTTGGTAATCTTCGCCATCTCTTGCAAGGTCAGACGAAGCTCGGTCCGCAAAAACCGAGCTGCCTGATGTATTTCCCATTCCGGATGCTCTTCAATGATGTCCAAAACTTGTTGCCGTTTTTGGATCTGTTCAATGGGGCTTAAAGCCTTAAATCGTTTATCCATCTTAGAGCTCGTTTAATTGCTGACAAATATTACTAATACGTATCGTACTATTTTCAATAATTTCACCATCCATATGAATGGAATGCATATAAGACAGCAAGCTTTCATATACTGGGATTTGTTGCTTAAGCACTAGACGCAATTGCTCTGTAGCAACTGAACTAACTTCAGCAATTTGTTTAATTACAGATGCCCATAGCGGGGAACCCCCCTGATCATCCTGCTGCCAACGAGTGGTACGTGCGATGCCATCAGGATGTAGCCACATGGGAGCAAAATCGAATACTGGAGTTAATTGCACCAGACCATGTTCGGTTCTTTGAATAGCCGTATTGCGTGTGTGGTTGTCTTTATTGCCTAAGGCGACATTGGCCAGATCACGTTTCAAGTATTCAATGATTTCAGTTTCTGGATCTGTGCAACTGCCTGCCAATAATTGACAGATTTCATTATGGCTGAGTTTGACCCCGAATCCTGCGCGATTGCTCAAAGAAGCAATACTCTCTTGAGCTATTCGTTGCACATGTCCCGCTATAATCCGACGATCAAAACGTGGAATAAATAAGGTCCGTTCATGCAATTCAATATCCTGATAAACACGTAAGCCCAAATGTTGAGCAACCTGCATGTACAGGGCTTCTTGAGACAGGATTTTTTCTAGGCGTTGATCGCTTCCTCTACTGAACTTGACCAGCCAATGCTTGATTGCGTGATCATCAGGCAGGGTATGGTCTAAATAAAACAGCCCATCCTGTGCTTGGGTGAGTAAAAGTTTAGGCCATTCGCCCTGAATGCCAGAAGAACCTGCTACAAACAGACCATATGAAGCCAAGGATTCAATAAAGGTTTCTTTACGTTCAATAATTTCTTCTAGACTAAACCCTTGTGCTGGTGTGACCGGAAATTTTGTGTATAGCCATTCATGCGCTTCTTTAATTCGCAGATGACCAATCGGATTTGCTGCCCCCGCTTTGAGTAATGCCCAATCGGCATGTTGTTGGGCATTTTCTGAAAAGTTTAATTCTTTGAGTAATTCTTTGCGCCCATAGCCCTGGGGTAATAAGTCCATGAGAAAAGCGGGCCAAGTATCGCTTTGCACAGATTGTACGTTCACGGGAAGGTTGAAAGACAGAGCATGGATATCTCTGGCATCCATATAGGAAATGGCATATTCAAATAAATAGGATGTACGTGTAGCTGCCTCCCAACCTAAAGTTGCCGCATCTAATAGTTCGACCAAAGCACAGTCAATCAAGTGTTGGTCTTTAAAAATTTGTATAGTACAGAATTCATTCATTTTTTTATTATAATAGAAAAATATATCAATATAAAGGGGTTAATATTTTATTAAAGTAAAATAATAGCAGTTATAATCTTTTTTTATTAGGTAGAGGCTGAGCATGAAAATCTAATACCATGAGATATAAATGAATGAAAACTGATTTGAATCCTTCTAATCAGTGAGTCATTTTTGAACGGGATTGATTCAGCACCTGTGAATTACCTCTGTTTTACAGAGGGATCATGAAAAATACTGAAGCAATCTAAATGGGCTTAAATACACTAACAAGCCAAGTTCTGAAAAATTGCTTAATTCTGGTGCATAACAGCTCAAGTTTATTTTAAATGCATTGTTTCTATACAGAAACAGTGTGATAAAACCGCATTTTAGTATTACTGTTTTGGCACGTCATTTGCATCTATCTCTTTATCAAAAGTGATCTAGGGTTCCGGCGGTATAAAACTGTGACTGAGACCGAGAGTTCACGGCTCGTTTGAGCTACACGGAGGGATAAAAGCCCGGGAGGTTAACGAATACCTAGGAATAGGAAACCTTAAAGAGGTCATGCACATGGGCGACTTTCATAATCATCAAATACTCTGGACTGAACTTTTACCCGGCGGACACCACTGGTCTGCCCGTATTCAACGTGGCGCAGTCTTACAGCTGAAGGCGTTGCAAGAAAATGCCAACGTCTCACTCTTTTGTGTCAACGTAGAAGATAAGTTAGAACGCTATAACATGCCGGACAGTCTAAAAGGGCAACATACCGCATTTTTAAGCACGGGACATATTTTGGCGTCTGACCTAGGCCGTGCCATGATTTCCATTGTCAAAGATGACCACGGTTGGAACGATACCTTTTGTGCACCAAGCACTGCCGCGAAAAGTGAACAGCAATTTGGCACAAAAAGGTTTCAGGATGCACGCAATGCCATGTTCCGTAATGGTAAGGACAGCTTGCTGTTAGAGATGACCAAATTTGGCCTGTCAGCAACGGATTTAAGCAGTACTGTGAATCTCTTTTCCAAAGTTGCCCCTGATGATGCCGGAAATTTGTCTTATGTCGCATCGAACAATACTGATCAAGTAATAGAATTACGTTTTGAAATGGATTGCCTGGTGTTCTTATCTGCTACACCACATGCACTTGATAACAGTACTAAATATGCACCTGCTGATATTCAACTTTCACTCTTTAAGGCCTTACCTTTGGCAGAAACCGATGTCTGCCGTGATTCTTGCCCGCAAAATCAACGTGCGTTCCAAAACAATAACCGTTACTACGCACTCAGCGCTTAATTGGGGGAATACAACATGACAGCTCTCGTGAACTTAAAAAAGTCCGTTTTAAATGAAGTATGTCCTGCTGGTGAAGCGTGGATGTGCGAAGTGAAGAAAGGGCAGTATTTCCGCATTGTCGATTTAGAAGGCAACCAGGCGGTCGATACGCTGTTTATCTCGGCAAGCAATTCTGAAGAGCGTTATAGCGCCACCGATACCTTGACAATGAACCGTCAAATTTATCTTGAGAAAGGCACAACGCTGTATAGCAACTTTGGTAATAAAATTGCGACCATCAATGATGATAATTGTGGTCGTCACGATACTTTAGGCGGTGCTTGTTCCTGTGAAAGCAACACCGTTCGTTATGCACATGACAAATTCCCCATGCACAGTTGCCGAAACAATTTCATGATTGCGCTGTCTCAGCACCCAATTGCGAAAAAGCATGGCTTAAATGTGCGCCACATCGGACCCAACATTAACTTCTTTATGAATGTACCTGTGACGAATGAAGGGCAGTTGAAGTTTGATGATGGGATCTCTGCACCGGGTAAATATGTAGAAATCAAAGCCGAAATGGATTTAATCGTGTTGATCTCAAACTGCCCACAACTGAATAACCCATGTAATGCCTATAACCCAACCAAAATTCAACTGATTATCCGTGAAGGCGAGGAGTAAGAACATGTTTAATAAAGTACTTATCGCCAACCGGGGTGCAATCGCGTGCCTTGTCATCCGTACCTTAAAAAAATTAGGCATTCAATCGGTTGCAGTTTATTCGGAAGCCGACCGTGATTCGCTGCATGTGACTTTAGCGGATGAAGCAGTGTTTATTGGTGATGCACCTGCTAGCCAAAGTTACTTAAAGGTCGAAAAAATTCTAGAGGTCGCAAAACAGACCGGGGCTGAAGCGATCCACCCAGGCTATGGCTTCCTCTCTGAAAATGCAGAATTCTGTAATCTGTGTGAAGCAGAAGGCATTGTGTTCTTGGGCCCAAATGCCGAACAAATGAAAGCCTTTGGTTTAAAACACACGGCACGTGAGCTTGCGATCCAAGCCAATGTGCCATTATTGCCGGGTAGTCAGTTGTTGGCAGATGAAGTGGAAGCACTTACTGAGGCAGAGCGTATTGGCTATCCTGTGATGCTAAAAAGTACCGCAGGCGGTGGTGGTATCGGTATGCGTTTGGTATGGAATGCTGAAGAGCTGAAAGATGCCTATGCAACCGTGTCGTATTTGGCACAAGCCAACTTTAAAGATGCAGGCTTGTACCTAGAGAAATTCGTACAAAATGCCCGTCATATCGAAGTGCAAATCTTTGGGGATGGTCATGGTTTAGTGTTGGCACTCGGCGAGCGTGATTGTTCGGTGCAACGTCGTAACCAAAAAGTGATTGAGGAAACGCCTGCGCCACACTTGAATGACGAACAACGTACCTACCTACAAAATGTTGCGATTCAACTGATGCAATCGGTGAACTACCGTTCTGCAGGTACGGTTGAGTTTGTGATGGACACCGACACACAAGATTTCTATTTTCTGGAAGTGAATACCCGTCTGCAAGTCGAACATGGCGTAACGGAACAAGTCTTTGCTGTGGACTTGGTAGAATGGATGGTGACTTTAGGCAGTGGCGATTGGGTTGCCCCAACTGCAAAATTGGAGTCTAAAGGTCATTCGATACAAGTGCGTTTATATGCCGAAGATCCAATTAAAAACTTTCAACCCAGTGCAGGACTTTTGACCCATGTAGAGTTTGATGCCCAGGCGCGTAATGAAACTTGGGTGGAAACGGGTTCAACCGTATCCTCTTTTTATGACCCGATGATTGCCAAAATCATTGTCACAAGCGAGACCCGTGAATCTGCCATTCAAGCGATGACCGACACCTTAGCCAAAACCTTTGTTGCAGGCATTGAAACCAATCTTGAATATCTACAAAATATTGTCGATGGTGAAGTATTTAAAGCAGGCACGCAAACCACACGTTTCTTGAATACCTTTGAATGGAAAACCCAAAAGATTGAAGTCCTGCAAGCCGGCATTCAAACTGCGGTGCAAGATGTCACAGGTCGTTTGGGTTACTGGGATGTCGGTGTACCGCCCTCAGGTGCGATTGATCCATTATCGTTAAATGTGGCGAACCAATTGCTGGGGAATGCACCGAATACTGCAGGTCTGGAATGTACCCTGCAAGGTCCAAGCTTAAAATTCCACTGTGACAGCCAGATTGTACTGGCAGGTGGCGATATGCTGTCGACCCTTGATGGTGTAGCGGTGCCAATGTGGCAAACCGTGAATGTACGTAAAGGTCAGGTACTGAAATGTGGCAAGATCGCCACTGGTTGCCGTACTTATATTGGCATTAAAGGCGGTCTGAATGTGCCTGACTATTTAGGTTCTCAGGCGACCTTTACCTTAGGTCAATTTGGTGGTCATGCAGGGCGTAACTTGCTTATTGGCGATATGCTACCAATTACGGCATTTAGCTCAGATGAAGTGAAAGCTCTTGCAGAAGATCAAATCCCGACATTCTCCAATACGTGGGAAATCGCGGTGATGTATGGTCCACATGGTGCGCCTGATTTCTTTACCAAAAATGATATTGATACGTTTTTTGCCAACGCCTTTGAAATTCACTTTAACTCCAGCCGTACCGGTATTCGTCTGATTGGCCCTAAACCGGAATGGGCACGTCAAGATGGCGGTGAAGCAGGTCTGCATCCATCCAATATTCATGACAATGCCTATGCGA
>JBLZXS010000277.1:0-7910 GCA_050285325.1 Acinetobacter sp. | reverse complement strand
TAAACGCTGCACAATACCAAAACGGTCACGTAGCGGAGAGGTGAGCAAGCCTGCACGTGTGGTTGCAGCAACTAAGGTAAATGGGGGTAAGTCGAGTTTAATTGAACGTGCGCCTGGACCTTCACCAATCATGATATCCAGCTGGTAATCTTCCATCGCCGGATATAGAATTTCTTCAATCACTGGAGAAAGACGGTGAATTTCATCAATAAATAAAACGTCACCTTCTTCCAGATTGGTCAGCATGGCAGCCAAATCACCGGCACGTTCCAGAACAGGACCAGAAGTCGATTTTAAGTTACCGCCCATTTCCCGCGCGATAATATTGGCCAGCGTGGTTTTACCTAAACCCGGGGGGCCAAAAATCAGGGTATGGTCGAGTGCTTCGCCGCGGCCACGGGCTGCGCCAATAAAGATTTCCATTTGCTCACGGACCACCGGCTGACCAATATAGTCATCGAGGGAAGTTGGGCGAATGGCACGATCAAAATGATCTTCCGGTTTTTCAGAACCACTGATGAGACGGTCTTGCATATTTATTGAATGAATCTCTAACTGAACTTTCGAGGAAGTAGCATTTCACAGCCTCAAATTATGATTTGTGTTTAGCTGCCATTGTGTCGGCATTACCTTACTTTTGATAGATGAGCAGTATACCGCGCAAGGTAACAAAACCCTTTATAGAAATAATGGCATGTCCATATTTCTGCGGCAGCATTCATGCTACTTTTCATTACATCTATAGCATTAAATAATAAATTATTTATTCATCGACTTTAATGCTGCACGGATAATATCACTTGCTTCGGTGAAGTCCGATTTAACGGCATTAATCAGTTTTTGCGCTTCAGCAGGTTTGTAGCCTAAAGACTGTAAAGCCGCTTCCGCTTCCGCCACAGCAGAATTGCCGGTAAACTGAATTTGTGGCGCCGTTGAATTGGTCGGGACATTGCCTGCAGACATGGCTTTAAAGCGGTCACGAAGTTCAATCATCAGACGTTCAGCAGTTTTCTTACCCACACCCGGAACTTTAACCAAGGTATTAAGATCTTCATTTTCAACAGTATGAATAAGTAGATCGATACTTAAAGTCGATAAAATACCAAGCGCCATTTTCGGACCAACGCCGTTTACTTTAAGTAGGGTACGGAAAATGATTTTCTCTTGCACATCTAAAAAGCCATAAAGCAATTGTGCATCTTCACGCACGGTTAAATGCGTCCACAACGTTACTTTTTGTCCTTTGTGTAATTGGCAAAATGTAGAAAGCGGAGTATCCACTTCATAGCCCACGCCATTTACATTTAACAGTACTGTCGGTGCTTCTAAAGCAAACACTTCACCAATGAGACATCCAATCATTTTAATTTGTCACTTATCTGTCGTGGGTTGCATAGTAGTGAGCATTCGCAGGAAAGGCAAAATGCTCACGCATGATTTATTAAAAATAATTCGTTAAAATTTGCAGAAATATTAGTCTGCATCTCTTTAAAAAATTAGATTAAACCGGCTTTATTGCCTTGTAACTCTTGCGACAGATTATAGGCCTGATGGTCAGAGAATTTTGAAATAATGTCCAGCACCTGCATAATATTTTCATAGTGATTGCTTTGAAAATTCACTCCGGCACGTTGCAGCATCGACATTAAGCGCTGTTCTTTAAAGCTCAAGGTCTTATGTGGCGTAGTCAGCGGAATAAAGGCATCTAAAATATTTTGCAGACTTTGATGCGCGATAATTTCCAGACCGGCTTTTTGCGGATGTTCAAAAATTTTGTCACGCGCCAAATTCTTCGCTCGGTCAATGCCACGTTCAATATCTTCAGCGCAATATTGCAATAAGCTGCCCTTGAGTTGCCCTGATAAAATTTCATAGTGATGTTTGGCAAATGCCGTGGTGACTTCATCCACCAGTCGTTTCATCACCCGACCCCGTAAAGCGGCAATTTTTTGCTGCCATGTCGTCGTTGGCATAGACAGTTCTTCCGGTCTGCCATAATCCGCAATCAGGTCGAGGAAAATCGGTTCCACTTCTTCATAAGACAGCATATTTAAAATAATGCCATCTTCAAGATCAATCAGGGCGTAACAGATATCATCCGCTGCTTCTAATAAATAAGTCAGGGGATGACGGCAATATTGATATTCCCCCAACTGAATTAAACCCAGCTGTTCAGCGATTTGCTTCAAAATCTCTTTTTCGGACTGATAACAACCGAATTTTGCCCGCTGACTGGCCGGACGATCACCCTGTGAGGCGATGGTTTTAGACAGCCATGGGTATTTTAGGTAAGCCCCCAAAGTTGCGTAGGTCAGGCGCATACCGCCATCATTGGGATGATAGTCAATTTTGGTCAGTAAGCGTAAGCCTTGGGCATTGCCTTCAAACTGGCGCACATCGGCCTGTTCTTCAGGTGTGAGTTTTTCTAAAAAGTTACCATGTGAAGCATCGTCAAACCATTCGCGAATGGCATATTCACCGGCATGTCCAAAAGGTGGATTGCCAATATCATGCGCCAGACAAGCCGCCTGAATAATGGCACCGACATCGGCAGGGGAAATCCACACGGGCAGTTGGTCTTTAATTTTTTCAGCAGCCAGCATGCCAAGGGAACGGCCAATACAAGATACTTCGAGTGAATGGGTTAAACGGGTGTGGATGCCATCGTGCTGGGTCAGCGGATGAACTTGGGTTTTACGGTTGAGTTGACGAAAACTTTGCGAGAAAATAATGCGGTCATAATCTTTATGGAAGGGGCTACGTGCCTGTTCTGTACTTTGCTTTTTGCTACCAATGCGAACTGTCGAAAGCAGTTCTAACCAACGCATTTGTTCCATTTATCATTATTCAGTGACAACCTGAAATCATCATGCCAAAAAAAAGTCCAACAGACTAGAGTAGGGCGACATGAATTGTCGGGGAAGTTGTTATCTGCTGAACAGTATGTGGGGTAAAGAGTGCGCATAAAAAACAGGCCAAAGACCTGTTTTAAGGCAAGGTTCAGAGACTTAGACTAAATCTTCACCATTGGCTTTGGCAATTTGAGTATCATGATAGACAGCCCAACATAAAAGGAAAAGAATAAGCGTGGCAACGAGAGGCCAAAATAAAACATACAGGGTTAGAAACTGAATAGACATTAAAATCTCCTAATTAGTTTTTATTCGATAATTGATGAAACTCAATTACCATCTTATTGATTTGTTTAAAATCAAAATCGTCTTTTTTATTGCATAGACTGAGCAGCGTACATACCACCGCACTACTTCCATAAGCAGTGAGTGAGCTTAATAAAGTACTGTAATCACGCAAGAATCCTATGGTCCAAGGCATTAAACCCAGTGTGGCGAAAATACCCACCCATAGGCCTACTTTTTTGCCAAAAAAGCCGAAGCTCATCAGACCCAGTACTACGCCCGCGCCTAAAGTCGCCACTAGCTCGAAACCGAAGGCGGTCAGTCCCTGAATTGGAATCCATTCGAATCGCACCACCAAAAAACTGGCAAATGCGGCAGCGACCGACCAGTTAAAGGCACGCGCTGACACTTTGCTCCAATACAAACTGGCAATGACCGGAAATACGATGGCTCCCCATAGCGCGCCGACAAAAATTAGCATTGATAAAATATCGAATTTTAAGGTCGCAATCAGGATGCCGAGCATGGTCGCCACAATCATGGTCATACGGCCAATAAACAGCATTTTTTTGGGATCAGGGCAGTTTTTAGCAATTTGTTTGCCATAAATATCGGTCATGACTAAGGCCGCAAGAGCAGATAAATCAGAATCTGCGGTGGATGACAATGCACCGATCACCATGATAAACAGCAACATCACCATGAAGGGAGGAAGATAAGTTGCCGCCATTTGCGGAATAAGGTTATTTAAATTACCATCAATCGGTTGCACGCCGGCAAACAAGGCCAGCAATCCGAGCATACCGAGTCCGATGACAATCGCGGCATAACCAATCGTGGCCGTGATAAAACTGGGTTTGATCAAATCTTCACGAACGGCAAATAAACGTTGAGCAATGGTCTGGTTACCAATGGCATAGGCCAGAACTGCAACGAAAAAAGGTGCGCCTTGTTCTAAGAAAGCGGCTTTGGAAAAGAAATTAAGCTGTTCGGCACTTAAATTATGCATTCCGGTTTGAAATAAAGTCGGCCCGCCCAAGGTATAAAAGATAACGGGAATAATAATCACCGCGGCCACAATCATGGCGACCAGCTGAGCAAAGTCGGTAAATACCGAAGAGCGGAAACCTGACCAGAGCGTATAGGATAAAACCCCAATACCCGTAATGAGAACACCATGAATAAAGCTTAAAGGGGAAAGAATCTCAACCAAGGCGCCCGCAGCGGTAAAGTTCACCATTAAACTAATAATGCTACCGACAATATTTGAGCCAGCCAAAATAAGTTGGCTTTGGGTGCCATGACGTGCATGCATAATTTCGGCTAGGGTATGGGCATTGGGTGCAAGTTCCCGAAAACGCCTGCCAAAGGGATAAATAAACAGAATCATCAGTGCACCCCAAAAGCCATAGTGCAACGCGCCTGAAACGCCGTATTTATAACCTGAAGATGCCGCTGCATAAAATGATGCGGCCCAAATCCAGGTAGCAGTCATACTTGCTGCTGACATGCCAAAGCCCATGGATCCGTTGGATACCATATAACCATCAACATTTTCATTTTTTCGTTTAATACGTAATGAAAGTAAAAAAGTAATGCCGTAAAAAAGCACCATCAATAGTACAGCGGCTGTACTAGAGAATTGAAACATAATGACTCCTTAAGCGGGTCACACTCGTTGTACTGATGACAGCGAGAATACAGTGACAGATTAAGGCTCTAATTGAGAAAGAGCAGAAATATTAAAGAAAATATAAGCGTGTAAGTATATGAATATAAATTATATATTCTTATTTACAACGAAGAAGATAATCCACCAATTGATCTATATGTAGAGCAATTGACATATGTGGGGAAACCGAGTGTAGCATAAGTTCATCAAATTAACTGATGAACTACAAAGGTATAAAATTTATTTACTTATATAGTTTATATTTGTCCACATTCACAATAAAAAGAAATTTTTTTCTTCATTAATTTTTTAATTGAATACAACAGCTTACTGTTCGAACAAAGAGAATAAAACTTATTTAAAGGATAAGTAATTAAAATGTAACAATTTTTTAAAAATCATAAAACAAGAAGAATTTTTTATTTAAAAAAAGAAAAGAAGCGAAGAGGTATTTTATGTAGAAATAGAGAGAACGAATTCAAAGAAGCAAAGCGCAGAATTAATCATTCCAATAAAGAGGAGTGAATGTCATGAAGCTTAGCTGAAAGCGTTATTTTGAGGTTGCAAAATATTTATACAGTCATCGCAAGATTTTAAAGAATGAATACTAAATATCGGATTAATAAGTGAATAAATGGCGTGCTGATAATATTTGGAAACAAGATGTTCCTAAATTAAATTCAGCTCTGATTTAAAATTTTTATCTGAAAATTAAAGTGTTTTTGGGTATTCCTGCATGAATAGATGACACATTCGTGAATTTCTATCTAGCTGATTTTGCCAATACACAGTAGAATATGCGCTCTCTCTAAGTCACATTGGCGGTATGGTCCAAAAGACCTGCCCGTGGAGCCAAAATCAGCATGTTTATCGTGGCCGGTGCACCAGCACACTCTTCTTTTAAGAAAACTCAACTCTTAAACCGTCTAGCGTCAATGAGTTCTGTTCAATCAATTGAAAGTCAATGGATTTATCTGTTTGATCAAGCGCTCAACGAGCAGCAGCATCAATCTGCATTACAACTACTCAATGATGGTGCTTCTTTTGAAGTTCGCCAGGCGGCAAGTGATGAAATACAAGTGCTTGTCACACCGCGTTTAGGAACGATCTCTCCGTGGTCTTCTAAAGCGACTGATATTTTTGCCAATTGTAATACCCCAATACACCGCCTTGAACGCGGTGTTTTGTTTACTTTAAAAGGTGTTTCTGAAATATCGAATGAAGTGAAACTGGCATTGCATGACCGCATGACTGAAAGCGTGTTCAATCAAATTGATGATGCCATTGCTTTATTTAACGAGACTGAACCAAAACCTTTAAATAGCATTGATATTTTAGGTCAGGGTAAAGAAGCACTGGTTAAAGCCAACTCTGAATTTGGTTTTGCCTTGTCTGATGAAGAAGTTGATTATCTGACTGAAGCCTTTACCAAGATGGGTCGTAACCCACATGACATCGAATTGATGATGTTTGCTCAAGCCAATTCTGAGCATTGCCGTCATAAAATTTTCGGTTCTGAATGGACAATTGATGGTGAAAAACAACCATTATCATTGTTCCAGATGATTAAAAATACCTATAAAGAATCTCCTGCAGATGTTTTGTCAGCCTATAAAGACAATGCTTCTGTAATTGTGGGTTATGACACACAACGTTTTTATCCAAAAGCGGATGAAAAAGGTCATCAAGTTTATAAATACAAGAGCCAAGCGGCTCACATCTTGATGAAGGTGGAAACCCATAACCATCCAACAGCGATTGCACCATTTGCTGGTGCTGCGACAGGTTCAGGCGGTGAAATCCGTGACGAAGGCGCAACAGGTCGTGGTGGTAAACCAAAAGCAGGTTTAACCGGTTTCACCGTGTCTAATCTGAACATTCCTGGTTTTGAACAACCTTGGGAAGAAAACTACGGCAAACCATCGCGTATGGCGTCGCCGCTACAAATCATGATTGAAGGCCCACTCGGTGGCGCTGCATTCAACAACGAATTTGGTCGTCCTGCCTTAAATGGTTACTTCCGTACTTTTGAACAAAACGTTAATGGCGATGTAAAAGGTTTCCACAAACCAATTATGATTGCCGGTGGTTACGGTAACATCCGTCCTGACCACGTTGAAAAAGATCCAATTCAACCGGGCGACTTATTGATCGTGCTGGGTGGTCCTGCAATGCTGATCGGCTTAGGCGGTGGCGCAGCATCTTCTGTAGATAGCGGTAAACTCGGTGAGAACCTGGATTTCGCATCTGTACAACGTGAAAACCCTGAAATGGAACGCCGTTGCCAGGAAGTGATTGATACTTGCTGGCGCTTTGAAGAGGCCAACCCAATTGTGTCTGTACATGACGTAGGTGCGGGTGGTGTATCGAATGCCATGCCTGAACTTGTGAATGACCATGAGTTAGGTGCGGTACTTAATCTTCGTAAGATTCCTTCATTAGAGCCAGGCATGTCTCCAATGGAAATCTGGTCGAATGAAGCGCAAGAACGTTATGTATTGGCGATTCGTCCATCTTCATTGGAACTTTTTGAATCGATTTGTGCACGTGAACGCTGCCCGTTTGCAGTACTCGGTGAAGCGACCGAAGCACGTCACTTGACGGTTGAAGATCCATTGTTTGATAACAAAGCTGTGGATATGCCAATGCAAGTGATGCTTGGCGGTACACCGCGCATGAGCCGTTCATATGAAACGATTGAACGTAAAGGCGATGACTTCACTGTTGCAAATGTTGATTTAAAAGATGCGATCTACCGCGTTCTTAAAAACCCAACTGTTGCGTCTAAATCATTCTTGATCACTATTGGTGACCGTTCGATTACCGGTATGGTTGCGCGTGACCAGATGGTGGGTCGCTGGCAAGTTCCTGTAGCGGATGCTGCAGTAACCACTACAAGCCTTGTAGGTTATACAGGTGAAGCAATGGCGATGGGTGAACGTCCACCAGTTGCATTGCTTAATCCTGCTGCGTCTGCACGTTTGGCTGTGGCTGAATCGATTTCAAACATTATGTGTGCCAACATTGAACAGATCAGCGACATTAAATTGTCTGCAAACTGGATGGCGGCTGCAGGTCAAAAAGGCGAAGACCAAGCGCTA
>JBLZXS010000276.1:0-26244 GCA_050285325.1 Acinetobacter sp. | reverse complement strand
ACACCAAAGCCATAAATTGTCCATGTGCTTAAAGGCAGGGCTAAAAAGGCGATAATGGCGATCCCGCGCAAACCGTATAAACCCATGAGTAATCGAGGCTTGGAATATCGTCCCCCGAGCCAGCCTGCACTATATGTACCGACAATATTAAATAAACCGATTAAAGCCAGAAAAATAGTACCGGTGGTGGCATTAAAACCATGATCAATCAGATAACCGGGTAAATGAATGCCGATAAACACCACCTGAAAACCGCAGACAAAAAAGCCTAAGGCCAAGAACCAAAACGGGATATGGTTTTTAGCAATTACCAGGATTTGTTTAAAACCTAAAGCGGGTTTATTGAGATCGACTGATGCCTGAGGCGAGACATACATCGGTGCTTTTAACATCCATGCTAAGGGAATAATCAGTGCAATAAAAATCGCACTGACCACCAAAGCCGCTGACCATCCAATATTTTGTAAAAGCAGCAGGGTTGAGGGCAACATAATAAATTGCCCAAATGAACCTGCGGCACTGGCAATCCCCATCGCAAGGCTACGCTTTTCAGGATGCGCGGCACGTCCTACAGCAGAAAGTAATACTGGGAATGAGGTGGCGGATAAGGCTAGTCCCAAGATTAGACCGACACTTAAATTTAGCATTAAACCCGTGGAACTGAAGGCCATGAGTAATAAGCCAATGCTGTATAAAGCACCGCCTACTGCAACTACAATTTTACTGCCATATTTATCGGCAAAAGCACCAGTAATCGGCTGTACTGCACCCCAGATTAAGTTCTGCATCGCAATGGCAAGACTAAAGACATTATGTCCCCAGCCAAACTCATGACTCATAGGTACAAGATACAGCCCAAAAGCATGTCGTACCCCTAGGGATAATGCCAGAATCAGCGCACTTCCAATTAACATGTAAATAAGAGGTTTGGAAAAACGGGTGTCTGACATAATTCATCCATGAAGCAATTTTGATTGTCGCTATGGTATTCGATTTTGAAAAGGGAAACGATTCAATAAAACTTAAACAAAAGATAAAATTAAGTTATAGCAAGTTTTTTTGAAATCAAAAAAAGACGACATAAAATCGTCTTTTAATGGAGAGAGAACTTAGAAACGGATGCCTACACCTGCATAAGCCAATAAGGGGTTAATCTCAATCTCAGCTTTAGATCGGATTAATTCGCCATGGGTGGCATCTGTCACAGTAATCGTGGTTTCATTTTTCATATGCGCGTAGGAGACTGAACCAACCGCAAACCATTTGTCATTAAAGTCATAAGTAAAACCTACCGTGGCAATAGGTACAATGGCATCAGTTGCCTCTAGATCCACTTGAGGATTGGCTTTGCTTAGTTTGCCCTCTAGAGAAGCCCCAGCATTACCTTCTTTAATATTGGCAATCATGTGACCGGCCGCAATTAAATCCTGTTCGGTACGCGGGTTGATTTCCAGTTCATTAAAGTATGCATACATCACGCCTAAACCCACATAAGGGCGGAATTTATTGACACCGGTTTTACCAAAGTGATATTGGAATTCAAAGGCAGGCGTCCAGGCACGAGCTGTGGCGGCAGCGCCATGGGCTTCTAAATCAGTAATAAAAATATCGTTTTGAAGATCAATATTTAAAAATTCTAAGGGTAAGTTACCAATTTGTGGTGTGGCCACAGCAGAGAAAGGTGCATAAATTTTGCCTTTACCCTGTAAGTCTACTTTAGGGGGAATACCGGCTTTCATTTCAAAGGAAACGTTATCGGTAAAGAAGTAATTGGTCATGATACCCAAGGTCGTGACATCATCTGCTTCCAGACCTGTACCTGGGTTATTCCATTCCTCCAGCCCCTGAATCTGTGAGCTACCACTGAGTCCGCTTCCCAACTGACCGCCGGTAAAAAAGCCTAAACCTTTTAAAACGGTGGCAAGCGCAGTCTGGTTGACCTCCGGATTAAGGTTGTTTAAGACAGTATCGACCTGAATATCACCATTCTTGGAAACTTCACCATTTTTAACTGCAGTATTGACTTGGAAGGGTTGGGCTTTACCTTGCGGCATAACATGTAGCGCGCCGACAGAAACAGAAAAGCGTTTAAAGCCGTCTCCATCTTGTAAACTAAAATAAGGTGAATTGGCATAGCTTATTGCGGGTACAGCAGCAAGAGACGACATAATACAAAGTAACGACTTCTTCATTCAGGGACTCCATGTCCATTTTACGTTTATAAGTTTTTTTCTGGGTTTGATTATATGGTTGATAAATCATCTGATTGTTACTAAAAAATATAAGTCTGGTTGTATTCCTGTAAATAATTAGATGATTTTTTTCAATGAGATATAAAAATTATCTATTGGCAATAGAAATATTTTTGCAAAGTTGATCAGTTTTAAATGTGGTTAAATATTGGATAATTAAGAAAATATTCATCTAATTTTAGAGTATTTTGAATATTTTATTTCTTTTATGACTGTTGGATAATTTGAGCATCAATCGGGATGAAATACGTGGTTGAATTTGCAAAAAGCAGCGCATTAAATGATTTAAAAAATCCGATCTCGCACTTAAAGGCATTTTTCCGTACAATATGTCTCAGAAATCCTTGAGTGAATCACATGAGCACCCAAAATACTCCCAAGAAAAAACCATTGGTCAATTTGCCTTTTCCTGTCAAAAAAGAGACTGAGCAAAATGCGGATGAAGTGTTAGAGGAATTACGTCCACGTCCGCAGCGCTATGCTGATCGCACCTGGATGCCGCCTCGTGGCACGCGCCGTTCGATGGGAAAGCGCTAAACTTTCAAAAAAGCCATGGTTATGCCATGGCTTTTTTATTTAAGAATCCAGATTCAAATCTAATGCTTAATTGAGCAGTCAAGATTTATCCAGAGGAAATTCTGTTCTTCTATCTTTGTTAAGATAGTAATTTCTTTTCTGCTGATACATGTCCATGTCGGCACGTTTTAACATATCTTCCATGCGTTCATCGAGTTGATTGGTCGCCTGCCCAATCGCTAGGCTAATGGGCTGATTTGAATAGAACTGATTATCCACCAATAAAAGTTCTTGCAGGCTTTGCAGACAATTTTGCAGTGCCGCTTCATCGGCTCCCGGTAAAAGCACCACAAATTCATCACCCCCAATACGCGATGCCGAATAGGGTGTTTTCTGAATCAGCTGATTCAGGATGTTGCCCATACGCCTTAATAAACTGTCACCTGCATCATGTCCAAGGCTATCATTGATTTCCTTGAGCGCATTCATATCAATAAAAATACAAGATACAGGACGCAGCATATTGCGTTCCAGACGATTGACTTCAGTCGTATAAAAAGCCCGGTTATACAGTTTGGTCAGTGCATCATGCTGACCCAAATATTCGAGATAATGTTCGGCTTTCTTTCGGGCGGTAATATCCGTGAGTGCAACCTGAACAATTCCCCAGTCCTCCAGATAATCTGGAAATACGGTAAATTGTAGTAACACGTGCCGAATGCTGCCATCAATCGCGTAATTCACTGCTTCACGCTGATGGTGAAGATTGCCATTCCAGAGTTCAATCAATTGCTCACGAAAGGTTTGAACCATTTCTTGAGCGAACACTTTATGCAGATTGTTTAATAAAACCTCTTGGCTCGGTGCGCCAAATAAATCCAGCGTGGCCTGATTGACATCAATAATCATAATATCCTTGATGCATTCATTGACGAAATCATTATGCACGTCCAGAAAGGTCTTAAAGTCTTCTATGCCTAAAGTACGTAATTCATCTAATCGGGTTTTGATCCGGCTAAAATCTTCGACCCAGAGTGAAGTCGGTGAATAAATAAAGCGTGCTTCTGCCAAGTGACGACTTTTTTCTTCCAGAGCACGGGCCTGGGTAAAAGAGGTTATATCTTCCGTAGTAATCAAGAGCAGCGATAAATCGTGTTCATGTTGCGGCAGTACAATGCCTTTGAGCTGAATGTCCAGACGTTCACCGGTCAGGGTGTAGTTGACGGCTGAATTAGAAAAATGGGTTTCGCCATTCCACAGTGCAAGCAGTTCCTGAACGTGGCTTTTGCTCATGTCTTCTTTAAAGACCAAATCAAGATTTTGGTATAAATGATCAAAGTCCTTGGCCTGATACAGTTCAAGGGTTTTAGCATTAACCTTTAATAATTTGATTTTTCTTGCACAGTCAAGAATACGAGATTGATCTTGTTGTAAGAAACTAAGCAGATCCTGGACACCCTGTTCACGCCACAGGTCAAATTGTTTTTTGACTTCACTGTAATCTTCAAGCCACATGGCAATGGGAGACAGTTCGAAAAAGGGGGAGTCCAGCATTTCCATTCAAGCAGCTCTTAATTTTTTATTTAAGTTTAATAATAAAGTATAGAGTGAAAAAAATGATTTGGAAATAATGTGATAAGTAAAATGATATTTTTACCTAATGGGAGGTATATCACTCATTACAATTCAGCAGAACTTAAAAAAGCCAATTCAGAAATTGGCTTTTTAAAAAGAAATATCAAAGTTAACGAGTTTTTCTACGTGCTTTATTTTCCGGTTTTGGTGCAGAAATTTCCCGTTCGCCTAGCCAGACATCGATAAAATCTTTTTCATTGATATTATATAGTTCGAGCAAAGCTAAAATAACGCCACCGAACAGCATCGGACCTTCAGAATTACTTTGCCATTCGAATATTTTACCGTTTAAGACATGTAAAATATCTGAAACTTCAAAACTACGATCACGACCGTTACTATCGGTTGGGTAAATTTCTGTATTTAAAATAATCTTTGCGGCACTTTTTTCACTTTCAGATAAATCCAGACCCGCAACCAGCTCATCATCTCGGGTGGAAAAAATCACTTCATCGGTAAAGACAGTTCTTAAGAAATGACGGGTAAGTTTGGGTAAGGCTCTTTCCACAAAAGGACGAAATGAACTGGGGAAAATTACATTATGGGAAATGCCTTTGAACATTGGTGCAATTTCTTCGGTTTTATAGCCTGCAATACCACAACCAATTGAAGTGATAAAATAGGTCATCTTGGGATGATTTTTGGTGTAAATCTTGAAATCGTCTATATAGTGCTGGATTTGTGACAAGGGCATTTGTTGCAAATGTTCATTCATGGTCGGAATGGCATAGCTTTGACCTGACCAACCGCGACCTACGCCTGTGATGGCACCAAAGTGCTCAAGCGCAGTACGTGCAGCTCCACCTGCATGCTGTCCTGCCATATTGCTGCCAAAAACAAATACAGTATCTTCAGGTAAGCTTTTTACAATATTTTCATCGTGATAGTGATATGACATAAGCGAATACAATCGTGATGGTCTTTCATTCATGTTGCAATTGAAATAGCAGATGGTCAAGTGAAAGATCAGCATTTTTAAATTTAGAATATAGATAAAAAATAAAGATCAGATTTTTAATCTGCCTGACTTGGCTTTTGCAGGAAAAATAACATTGAGAGCAGAGGTTTTATTCTGCCGATTTAAACCAGGTGATGACCTAAAAAATAAAGGCGACATAAAAGATTTGAAGGGCTTAAATACACAAATATAAATATCCCGATGTTGCATGTTGAGCTTTAGCCCTCATATTATTGAAACTGAATTATTGTATAGAAGCTGAAAAATATGTCGGATAGTCAACTCCCTTTTGAATTAGTGACCAGCTATCAGCCTGCGGGTGATCAGCCACAAGCGATTGAGAAATTAGTCAAAGGTATTCAAAAAGGCTATCACGACCAATTGCTCTTAGGGGTCACCGGCTCCGGGAAAACCTATACCATGGCCAATGTGATTTCCCAATTGCAGCGTCCGACCATTGTCATGGCACACAATAAAACTCTGGCTGCACAGCTGTATGGCGAATTTAAGTCATTCTTTCCCAATAATGCAGTCGAATATTTTGTCAGTTATTATGACTACTATCAGCCTGAAGCCTATGTTCCATCTTCCGATACTTTTATCGAAAAAGATTCAGCGATTAACGATCACATTGACCAGATGCGTCTTTCGGCTACGCGTTCATTACTAGAACGCCGTGATGCCATTATTGTGGCTTCGGTTTCTGCGATTTATGGTTTGGGTGATCCGAATGCCTATATGAGCATGTTGCTGCATATTGTTCAGGGCGATCGAATTAGTCGTGATGACATTATTCGTCGTCTGGTTGAAATGCAATATACCCGTAATGAACTGGAATTTTTACGCGGTACTTACCGTATTCGCGGTGAAATTATGGATATTTTCCCTGCCGAATCGGATCAAAATGCCATTCGTATTGAACTGTTTGACGATGAAGTCGATTCCATTCGCTGGTTCGATCCCTTAACCGGGAAAATGGTACGCAAAGTACCGCGTGTAACGATTTATCCTAAAAGTCATTATGTCACTCCAAAAGACAACTTGCAGCGTGCCATCGGTACCATTCGTGAAGAACTCAAAGAGCGTTTGGTTTTCTTTCGCGAGCATGACAAATTGCTTGAAGCACAACGTATCGAACAACGTACCCGTTACGATTTGGAAATGATGCAACAGTTGGGTTATACCAACGGCATTGAAAACTATTCACGGCATTTGTCTGGTCGCCCATCGGGTGAGGCACCACCGACTTTATTTGATTATATTCCGGATGATGCCTTGCTGATTATTGATGAATCGCATGTCACGGTTCCGCAAATTGGCGCGATGTATAAAGGTGACCGCTCGCGTAAAGAAAACCTGGTGAATTATGGTTTCCGCTTACCGAGTGCTTTGGATAACCGTCCGATGCAATTTGAAGAATGGGAACGCATTATTCCCACCACGATTTATGTCAGTGCAACCCCGGCAAAATATGAATTGGAAAAATCCGAGCAAATTGCCGAGCAGGTGGTTCGTCCAACCGGTCTGGTCGATCCTGAAATCGAAATTCGTCCTGTGCTGACCCAAGTCGATGATGTACTGTCTGAAATCAATCTGCGTAAAGATCTCGATGAACGTGTATTGGTAACTACGCTAACCAAACGTATGGCGGAAGATTTAACCTCGTATTTAAAAGAATACGGAGTGAAAGTGGCTTACTTGCATTCAGATATCGACACCGTAGAACGGGTGAAGATTATTCATGAGTTACGTTCAGGGGTGCATGATGTGCTGGTCGGGATTAACTTGTTACGTGAAGGTCTGGACATGCCAGAAGTATCTTTGGTCGCGATTCTGGATGCTGACAAAGAAGGGTTTTTACGTTCAGAACGTTCACTGATTCAGACTATTGGTCGTGCAGCGCGTAACGTGAAAGGTAAAGCAATTCTGTATGCTGACCGGATCACCGACTCAATGCAAAAAGCCATTGATGAAACAGATCGACGTCGTACCAAACAAATCGAGTTTAATACGCTGCATGGAATCACACCGCGCAGTACCAAACGCCAGAACAACAAGGATATTGATACTGGCGAAGTGCTAACAGATGATCAAATTGATGAAAATATTTCGGATCAGGCGCGTGCTTTAAGTGCCGATGAACGACATATTCTGGCCGATCCGAAGTTGCTGGCGAAACACATGTCCAAACTGGAAAAAGAGATGTTAAAAGCATCGAAAGAGTTGCAGTTTGAGCAGGCAGCGCGATTACGCGATGAGATTGTGCGTTTGAAAGCGCAAATGTTAAATTAAATATATGCTTAATTTTTGCTGCAAAATCATTACATAACGCTACAGTATCAGTCAGTTGGAATCGTTATTTTTAAATAGATATTGATTTTGTAAATTTCAAAATTTTGACTGGAAAAGGTAGCTTTATGACAACGAATAATCTTCCTAAAGCCGGCTTTAAACTGGCTAAAATTGCGGTAGGTGGGGCAGTATTACTTGGTTTGGGTATGGCCACCATGGCATATGCACAAACCAAATCCTTACATACCGTTGAAAAAGTTGAATTGGATAGATATCTCGGTGTTTGGTACGAAGTCGCACGTAAGCCGATGTACTTCCAAAATAAGTGTGATCGCGATGTAACAGCAACTTATACACTCAATGAAAATGGCAATGTTGGAGTAGATAACCGTTGCTATAGCAAAGACGGCAAGCTAAATCAGTCGGTGGGTGAAGCATTCATTCAAAATGCGCCATTTAATACCAAATTGAAAGTCAGCTTTTTACCTGAAGCAGTGCGCTGGTTACCTGTAGGCCGTGGTGATTACTGGGTGCTCAAAATTGATGACGATTACCAAACGGTATTGGTAGGTGAACCGCGCCGTAGATATCTTTGGGTATTGTCTCGTTCAGCTCAGCCAGATCAAGCGGTCGTTAAAGAATATCTGGATTATGCACAATCGGTAGGCTACGACATCAGCGATGTTATACATACCAAGCATACCCAAAAATAATCTTGTAAAATTGAATGAATAAAAAAACCATGCTCTGGCATGGTTTTTTTATTCATTCAATTTTTAAGTGAGTTATCAAGTTTTATAACCGTGGAATGTCTATAATGCAGATCACATAAATCCTGAGGTGAAAGATGTATAAAGGCGTAGCTTTGTCTGTATTGGCATCGGTCACTTTTGGTATTTTATATTTTTATACCCAATTCTTAAAACCGCTTGATAGCGAACAAACATTTGCCTGGCGTATGTTGGCCACACTGCCATTTTTAACTTTATTTATGTGGTGGACGGGTGATTTAAAACATATTACAGAAATTTTTAAACGGATTGTTAAGCAACCGAGTTTCTTCATCTGGCTGATTGTCAGTTCAGTATTATGTACCACACAGCTCTGGCTGTTCTTGTGGGGACCGATAAATGGACGTGGTTTGGAAGTCTCTTTGGGTTATTTCTTATTGCCCTTGGTAATGGTACTGATCGGCTGTGTGCTCTACAAAGAAAAACTTTCCCGTTGGCAAATTGCGGCAGTGATTTTTGCCAGTATCGGGGTGGGGCATGAATTGTGGCGCATTGGCAGTATTGCCTGGGAAACGGTGTATGTTTCTGTGGCCTATCCTATTTATTTCTTTTTAAGACGTTCCTTTAAAACAGACCATTTAGGCGGTTTTTGGTGGGATTTATTTTTAATCCTGCCGGTCGCTATTTATTTGGCGACTGTGTATAGCGACTCTTTTACTTTAATTGGACAATTTCCACACTTGATCTGGGCAGTATTAGGACTCGGTTTTTTAAGTGCCTTAGGACTGGGAAGTTATATTCTGGCGAGCCGTTATTTACCCTTTGTTATTTTTGGGTTGTTAAGCTATTTAGAGCCGGTTTTACTGGCTTTTGCGTCCATTGCTTTGGGGGAAAGAGTTGAAGCCGCCGAATGGTTAACCTATATTCCAATTTGGTTTGCAGTTTTACTTCTGGTGGTTGAAGGTTCAATTCATCTGGTCAAGCAACAGCAGAAACAAAAAGCTTTAGCTCAAAATCTAGAAAATTACCAAGATCGCTTGAAGTAAGCAGTTTCATACTTGGGTCGTTGTTGGATAAAGCGACATTTGAACCAAATTTATAGTTTTGACAGGAATTGCGATGCTTTATGGCTTTCGATATGAAAATCATAAAAATAATTACAACTATTTTGTCAATTTATAATGAATATATAGCAAAATGTGCCAGACAAAATCAGCTTTTGATTCAAACTTCCTGATAATTCCTTTACAATTGTCGGGTTTTGAAATTTATGCCTAGATATACAATTAATTAGAGGACGTATCTGTGAGCAAAGACACTATCATCGCCCTACACGCAGAACACCAAGGTCGCTGGAAAAACCGTGAAGAAATTGCGGAACATATGATTGCCTTAATTGGTCAGTTGTATCGTGAAAAAAATATCGTGACTTCTGTATTCGGTCGTTCTTTAGTTAACCGTTCAGTTATCCAGATTTTAAAAGCACATCGTCGTACCCGTGTGATGGATGTTGAACTTTCTGTGGTTAACACTTTCCCAATTCTAGAAGCATTGGCTAAAGTTGAGAAAATCGGTTCTGCTGAAATCGATCTAGGTAAACTTGCGGTTGAATTTAAAGAAAAAGGCGGCGACATCGATGCATTTGTTGCAGATGCCGTTAAATCTTTAGAAGGTAATCCTGCAACTGTTGAACCTAAAGATGTCGTTCTTTACGGTTTTGGTCGTATCGGTCGTATCCTTGCGCGTTTGATCATTGGTCAATCAGGTTTGGGTCGTGGTTTAAACCTAAAAGCAATCGTTGTTCGTAAATCATCTGACGGTGATTTGGAAAAACGTGCATCTTTGCTTCGTCGTGACTCAATTCACGGTCCATTTGCAGGTACAATTTCTGTAGATGAAGAAAACGAAGCAATCATTGCCAACGGTAACTTCATTAAAGTCATTTACGCTTCAAGCCCAAGCGAAGTAGATTACACAGCTTTTGGTATCAATAACGCTTTAGTAATTGATAACACTGGTAAATGGCGCGATGCAGAAGGTCTTGCTGAACATTTGAAATGCCCAGGCGTTGCTCGTGTAGTATTGACTGCTCCAAGTAAAGGCGAAATGAAAAATGTGGTGTTTGGCGTAAACCATACTGACATTTTAGATGAAGACAAAATCATTTCTGCTGCAAGTTGCACCACCAATGCAATTACACCAGTATTAAAAGTGTTAGATGACAAATACAAAGTGCTGAATGGCCACGTTGAAACTGTTCACTCTTTCACAAATGACCAAAACTTGATCGACAACTACCACAAGGCAGATCGCCGTGGTCGTGCTGCGACTTTGAACATGGTGATTACTGAAACTGGTGCTGCGAAAGCAGTTGCGAAAGCACTTCCTGCACTTAAGGGCAAGTTGACTGGTAACTCGGTACGTGTTCCTACACCTAACGTATCTCTTGCTATTCTTAACTTAACCCTTGAGAAAGAAATTGATCGCGAAGAAGTGAACGAATACATTCGTCAAATTTCAATCAATTCAAGCCTTCAAGGTCAAATCGGTTATACAAACTCGACTGAAGTTGTATCGAGTGACTTTATCGGTTCACGTACTGCGGGTGTATTTGACGCGCAAGCGACCATCACTTCAGGTACTCGCTTAACTGCATATGTTTGGTACGATAACGAAGTGGGTTATAGCTGCCAGGTACTGCGTATTGCTGAACAAATGTGTGGCGTAAGCTATCCAAAAGTTCCTGCTGAAACAAATGCATAATTTGTAAAGCAGTAAAAAAGAGTCTCATTTGAGGCTCTTTTTTTGTCTTTTAAAATTAAAAATGAGTTGTTGTCTAAGTTTCCCGATTTAAATTAATTCCATTCACTTTTGAATGAATAGATTTTTCTTTCAATCAGTCATCAGGAGGTCTTGTGATCTAAACAGGGGCGTTTTTGAGTTTGCTTTATGGAATTTGATTCACTCAATCATTTTAAAATAATCACATTTTTTGTTAATCCCGCATTCTTTTAAGCTCTATGTCTCATAATTTTTATTCTAAAAAAACGGTAAATTGATGGTTTTATATACTTGAACAACGTATCTTGTTATAGTGGCTTGCTTCAGGTAAGTATATATATAAAAGTAAGTTAATAATAAAATTGGAGAACATGGATGAGCACCTACGCAACCAGTCATTTACTTGGACAAGTTTTATCTAATCAATGCCCTTCACGTGAAATATTAGAACATTTAACCACCAAATGGTCTGTGTTAGTTTTACGCTGTTTAAGTGAAGGTGTACACCGTTTCAGTGAGCTTAAACAGCGCATTGAAGGGGTGAGTGAAAAGATGTTATCGCAAACCTTGAAAACACTTGAACATGATGGGTTTATTCTGCGAACGGTATATCCGGTTGTGCCGCCTAAAGTAGAATATCAACTGACTCTTCTAGGGTCTCAGGCGGCGAATAAAATGGTCGAGTTAGTAGGTTGGATTGAGCGAAACTTGCCTGAAATTATTGAAAATAAACAGCGTCTAGTGAAATAAGGGCAGTAAATTCTTTAAATGTATTCTAAAAAATTCTTGGCAAGCAGTTTTATGCATACTCATTTGTGAGGTTAAAAGAATTTAAAAACGAGTTTTGAAAAGCAGAAAATGTACTTATTTTTTAATTAAATTTTGTAGAAACAAAATTTGTAATTTGATCTTGCATAAAATGGAATGCAGGCAGCTAAGGTGCAGAGGGAAGTATTTAAATGTCCATTTTTCCTAATTGTTTTGCTCAATTTTTTTTAAATCTTTAATTTTCGGTTTTAGATTGCAGCGCATTTCAAAAATTAAAAGGCAAAGAGATTTAAATCATCTTATTTACTAATCTATATAGCTAAGTGAATGGTTTTTTTATTGAATTATTGAAGCAAGTTAAAGTATATAACTGCCGTTCGAGCCAAATTCATCTTAACAATACTAAAAATCATGTAATGCTGAATAATACTATTCGAGAAATTTTGTAAAATATGGCAGAATATGCGGTTTTAAAGTATTTAGAGGATTGGCAGCATGCGCTTTGTTGATGAAGCAGTCATTACCGTAGAGGCTGGCGACGGTGGCAATGGCGTAGCCAGTTTTCGCCGTGAAAAATTCGTACCATTTGGTGGTCCAGATGGTGGTGATGGTGGACGTGGCGGTAACGTATTTGTTGAAGCCGATAACGACACAAGCACACTTGTAGATTATCGTTATACCCGTAGATTCCGTGCAGAACGCGCCAAGAATGGTCGTGGTGCAAACTGTTCAGGTCGTGGCGGTGAAGACACCGTATTAAAAGTTCCAGTAGGAACAACCATTGTAGATACAGAATCTGGCGATATTATCGGTGACTTGGTCACTGATGGTCAGCGTGTCATGGTGGCAGCGGGCGGTGAAGGTGGTTTGGGTAATACCCATTTTAAATCATCTACTAACCGTTCACCACGTAAGTGCACAACCGGTACCAAAGGTGAATATCGTGAAATTCGTTTAGAACTTAAAGTTCTTGCGGATGTTGGTTTGCTGGGTATGCCGAATGCAGGTAAGTCTACATTCATTCGTGCAGTATCAGCAGCTAAACCGAAAGTTGCAGACTATCCATTTACCACCATGGTGCCAAACCTGGGTGTAGTCGATGCCGATAGTCACCGTTCATTTGTGATGGCGGATATTCCAGGACTGATTGAAGGCGCTTCTGATGGTGCTGGACTCGGTATTCGTTTCCTTAAACATTTGGCGCGTACCCGTATTTTATTGCACATTGTTGATGTGCAACCGATTGATGGTTCAGATCCAGCGCATAACGCAAAAGCAATTGTAGGCGAATTGAAAAAATTCTCTCCGACTTTGGCGAAATTGCCTGTGGTCTTGGTGTTGAATAAAGTCGATCAACTTGATGAATCAACTCGTGAAGAATGGTGTCAGCATATTCTTGATGAAATTCAGTGGGAAGGTCCAGTATTCAAAACTTCTGGCTTAATGTCAGAAGGCACAAAAGATGTCGTGTATTACTTGATGGATCAAATTGAACAACAACGTGAACGCGAAGTTGAAGATCCTGAATACGCAGCAGAAATGAAAGCATTCCGTGATCAGCTTGAAGCTGAAACTCGTGAGCAAACCATTGCAGCGAAAGAAGCTTATCGTGAAATGCGTCGTCAACAACGTCTTGCCGGTATTTTGGGTGACGACGATGAAGATGATGAAGACGGCGATGATGGCGATATGGAAGTGTTTTACGTACGTTAAGCTCTTGGGATAGAGTACTGAGGACAAGATGATAGAAGTGGTAGATGGGCAGCGTCAGCTCAAGGGTTGTAAACGAATCGTTGTTAAAATCGGATCATCTTTACTCACAGCAAATGGGCAAGGTTTAGATTTGGATGCAATTTCGCATTGGGCGAAACAGATTGCAGATCTATACAATGCCGGACACGAGATTATTCTGGTGTCATCTGGTGCTGTGGCTGAAGGTATGGTTCGGATGAAATTGCAGAATCGACCCACTGATCTACCCAGTCTTCAGGCATGTGCTGCCATTGGTCAAATGGGTTTAATACAAACCTGGTCAAGTGTTTTAGAAAATCATTCTATTCAAACGGCTCAGGTTTTATTGACTCATGATGATCTGGCAGACCGTCGACGTTACTTAAACTCTTGCGATGCGTTGCAAAACTTGATTGACTGGAAAGTGGTTCCAGTCATCAATGAAAATGACACAGTTTCGACTGATGAAATTCGCTTTGGTGATAACGATACTTTAGCCGCTATGGTAGCAGGTCAGGTTCATGCCGATTTGTTGATCATCTTGACCGATCAACAGGGCATGTTTGATTCTGACCCGCGTTCAAATCCGGATGCCAAACTGTTCCATACGGTTCGTGCTCTGGATGAAAGCTTGTTCGATATGGCGGGCGGCGGCGGTAAATTTGGTCGAGGCGGTATGCTGACCAAGGTTCGCGCTGCGCGTTTAGCTGCGAAGTCGGGTTGTCCAACTCTGATTGCCAGTGGTGAAAGCGACAATGTACTTGCTCGCTTAATGTCTGGTGAATTGCTCGGTACCTTGTTTATTACTGACAATGACCGTATTACCGCACATCAGCAATGGTTGGCGGCACATTTGCAAACTGCTGGTCGTTTAGTAATAGATGATGGTGCAGTGAAAGCGATTAAAGAGAATCATCGTAGTTTGTTACCTGTTGGGGTAAGAGCGGTGGAAGGTCACTTTGACCGTGGCGATGTGGTTGAATGTGTCGATATTCAGGGTGGTCGTGTTGCGGTGGGGCGGGTCAACTTTAGTTCGCGTTCAGCTGAAATTGTGAAGGGTTTATCTTCCGATAAAGTTCATCAGGTTTTAGGTGAAGCACGTTCACTTGAGATGATTCATCGCAATCATATGGCGATTTATTAATTAATTAAGTTATTGAATTTGTTTGATATTTCTTAAAATTATGATTTATTAACTACTTATTTAACTACTTCTGAAAAGCTCACTTATATAGTGAGCTTTTTGCTGTTAGCATTATTTAAAAGAATAATCTTGTTCAGTCAATTCGTGACTGCGTATTTAAAAATACCTTATCTAGACTGCCACAAGGAGGTAATAACAATTGTTTGTATTTTAGGCAGAACGGCAGTACCCATAGCCGTAGTTGGGGGGATTTCGGGAATTCAAATACAGGTAGTGGTTTATTAAATGTATCAGTTTTCGGGTAGATCAATACTATATTACCGTTGCCATCGAGATAGTTTTGTCCATAGGCGTGGAGCTGATAGAAGTCCCCTTGACTCAACCCATATTTCTCCGAACCTTTGGTCTTTTTCTCATCAATCAGCTTCCATTTGGTATCTAATACTAAGAGATTCACTTTCGATTTCTGCACTAGCAGATCAGGTATAAGATGGAACCAATCTTTCTCAAGATGTCTGACCAGAGACAGGCTTCGAGCCTGTGTGCGAATTGTGAATTCCTGCTTAAGTTGCTTGGCAAGGTGTTTGGCAACGAAGGCTTCGAATACTGCCTCCATAGGGAATAATAGGGATGGCGCACTATGACTGCCTACGCCAGTAAGTGGCGTTTCGTCTTCCAGAATTAACCGTGCCCACGCAAGAGCTCCAGCGTAATGTGCCATGCCGCGATCCAAACGTATCCGCTGGAAGTCTGCACAGGGATGTTTAGATGTGGGTACTTCGGCAAACACAAAACATAGCTCACGTGCCAGTTGCTGATGTGGCTGCGAGTTTGTCCAGACGAGAATACGTAGCAATGCTGTGTGCAACAGGCGGTTTTCAGGTCGATCAGGTGAAAACTCATCAAATTCCGAAAAGAAGCGATCACGGCGACATATATTGCGTCGCAGATGCGTAGCTATCTGTAACTTACCACGTAAGGCGAATAGGTTATCCTGTTGCAGGGAGTAATCACTACGTAGGCCGCGTTTGACCACGTGTTCAACCGCGTTTAGGAACTCACCAATGAATATCTCGAGCAACGGCATACGAGTAGCCACTAACTTTGCGCTTTCGGTCTTGATATGGCGAAAACCACCCAAGCAACGAAGCATTTCGATTAGCAGTGTACGAGCCTCAACATCACCACCACCGATGGCTTTAGCAACTTTGGGGAGTACTTCGATCTGATATCCATTCGGTGCTCGGATTACGCCCACAAAGCTGGTAACCTGTACAGCTCGCCGACCTCGTCGCTGAGATAGTCTAAGCCACGCAGTTTTGCCCACTTCTGTCATTTGCAGCGCTTGAGATTCCAGCCAGACAAACACTTGCGGTGGTACCGAATGCAGGCCTACAGTATCAGATACCCCAGGTGCGGCAACCACCAAAGCATCGAATTCGTAGATCGTGGTGCCTGACATTTCTTCGCTCCTCACGCATAAGGCTGGTAGATGCCAAGATATGCGGCAGGGTTGGCAAATGCCGAATGCTGTGATTGATAGCGGCGCTTAGTATCGTAGCTATCAAGACCATGGTTATTGCCAAACAAATCATTCAAATCCTGTTCGTGTGCATCGCTCTCAGTAATGAATTGAGCGGTCTCAAGCTTCTGATTGTCGCCCAATACTAGTCGAATCTTGTGCCAATCCTCAAAAAAGTATTCTTCAAGCAAGGGTGCGATACGATTGCGGAAGATATCAGCCAATTTTTCAAAGCGAGCCTGTCCATCATTCACATCCGTCAGTACCGTAAGATAGGCGTGGCCGATGCAGTGATCGCGGTCGTACAGAGCTTCTATACGTTCATTGATGCGTTCTAGCATCCTGCGCACATCAATCGCGCCGACTGTAGTGGTAACCATCAATCCAGCTAGCGGTGCGCTGTGTGGGTCATTTGTATCTTTCACAGCGCGGGTGTCGGGCAGTAGCGGTACGAAGTCGAATCGTCGGCGCAAGGCCGTGTCTAATAGAGCAAGCGATCGATCAGCCGTATTCATTGTGCCGATAATGTCTACGTTTGCCGGCACTGAAAACTTTTCACCAGAATAGGCCAGTGTCAGTTCAATAGGGGGTTTGCTGCCATTGAGGGGGTCGCGCTTGTCTGGTTCAATTAGGGTGATCAATTCACCAAAAATTTTGCTGATGTTGCCTCGATTGATTTCGTCGATCACCATAGCGAAACGTTGGTCAGGAACTTGACGGGCTTTATTGCAAAGCTCCTTGAAAGCTCCGGAGCGAATTTCGTATTTCACTTCGCCGGCTTCATCATCGCCATTCAAAACAGGGCGTAATCCTTCAACAAATTCTTCGTAGCCGTAGGATTGATGGAATGTTACGAAGCTGTAGCGCTGCACTATGGCAGTATCCTGTTGGCCTTTTTTGAGCTGCTCGACTTGGTCTACTTTGAGCTGGTCGACCAGCCTGATCAAGTCGGCACAAGCATCCAGCCAGTCACCGGCGAACTGCCAAACCGAGTCAGTTGTCTTGTCAAATACGGCAGGGCCTCGGCGTATTTTTACTTTAACCGTGGTAGATTCATCTACGGTGTGGTCTTGGAGGGTGCGCCATACTGTTTGCTGCACTGTGTTATTTGATCCATTGGCTATGAAAGCCTGAATAAAATGATGCTGAGAAATGTCTGCCACCTTCGCCTTGCCACCCATATCGTACAGCGCAGCTGCTACGCGTTCCCACCACTTCAACACCGCAACTTTCTCTGTAACGATCTGAGTGCGCAACTCTTGACTGGTAACGGATGCGGCCTGCTGCTCGTAATCACGCTTGAGTAGTTGCATCAGTGTATAGGTTTTACCTGTTCCCGGTGGGCCGTAGTAGATGCGGTTAAAGCAAGTGATTGTGCGCATTTTTTTGCCTATAGCAGTGGTAGGAGGGGTTGCTAGTGTGGCTCCATCGCTCATGCTAGCATCTTCAATTGGCTCGCCTGCCAGCGCAGCGAGTTCTGCCAAGTCCGTGCTGAAAAACGGCTTGAGCAAGGTGGACTCGAATTCAGGTAGGTCATGCGCGGCTACTTGCCAGAAGGTCGAATTGCCTTGTGGCGACCAGTTTTTGGAGTTGGCTGTGTAGCGGTCAGTACGCTGGGCAGGTTTAAGGATGCGATAACTACGTTGCAACCAACCGTCACCTTTATCACACTGCATGACAGGTGATGTGAACTGAGCAATACGCTGCGGGCTATTACCGTGGCACAGGAAGAACAAGGTGCCTACCGGTGCCTCTGCGAACTTTTTACCTTGCTCTTTGCCTGTGTTCCTGTGCATCACCGCTAATTGATCGACCAGATACTGTCGACGCTCCGTATCGGTGAAATTGGGTGGGTTGCCATGTGAGAGCTTCCATATCACTAGATTCTTTTGGCTCCACGCTTCCCATACCTGTTGGCCGAACTCCAGAATACCAAGGTCGACCGGACGTCTGGTCATTGTTACCTTCTGTAGCGCGGCCATGTTTTGGCTTATGGTTTCGCCAACGAACATTGCTAGCGGTGCACGCTTGAAGATGTCGACAATCATTGGAGACTGGCGATTCTGATAGTGGAAAGCAATTTTCCATTTGAAGGCCTCACCCAAATATTCGAATGATTCAATGGAATCCAAATCACCTTCGGCTGCCCAATTTGCCACCTGTGCCACGAAACCGCGTACCTGCTTGAAGGCGGCTTCTGCAGTAGTACCCAGCGATGAATACCAGCCATGGGTATCGGAATAGGAAAGTTTGTTGTCAGATTTTTTATCTTCAGTGTCCTTGCGCGAAAAGACACCAAACTTAAACGATGAACCACCCCAGATACTACCCAATTCATCAAGGTGTGACTCGATCCAGTAGGTGAAACTTTCCTTTGATCCTGCTTGACTATATTCATTCAGCGTCATTGTGGATAACCGAGAGGCAGGCCAGACAGACAGAAATTCATCCCAGAGTGCATATTTTTTTTGGAAATCGCTCATCTCAGCCGTTCCTTAGTTGTACTTTTGCAGGATGACCTGCTTGGCTATGGCTGCGCCGTCAATAAGCGCCTGTACTTCTGTATTCATTGTATTGATATTCAAATATAATTTAAAAGTCACATAAATCGTTTGAAGTCTATCATTGGCGATCTTGTAATGTAAACTGAGTTAGATCTGTTTTAAGATTTTGTAAAGTAGACCTATAGAACTATACGAAACGCGGGCTAGAGCCTTCGGAGGATGCAGAATTCCTAGGGCATGTAACTCATTTTATGATCAAGATAAGTTTGTTGGCAAGATCGAAGAAAATGATATAACTATTAATGTGGTCTATGTAAAAATTTCAGACTTAGCTCAAATTTTTGACTCAGTTGAAGATGCTATTGATGAGGCTCTAAAAATTGAGAAGTACCGGTTGTTGGTATGCTTGTTATTTGAAGTTGATAATCAACATCTGATCCATGATGTGTGGTCTAATTTTGACGATTAAAAAATGGAAACTGTGCCTGTTTTTATGAAGTATAAGAATGTTGTATGAGACACAATTTTTATGAATGGTATCCACAAGCTATTCCTGAAATTTTCTAAGACTTCGCTCTTTACCTAAAATTAAGATAAGTTATCGTTAAAAGAATATTAAGTCAGGTGCTAATAACTAGACATATAGTTATCTAATAAGTTATTAGGCAGACATTTAATTCAAAATCTACCGTAATCCCTATGAGTAAAGGGATACGGTAAAATTCTCAATTTTTTTTAATGATAGTAAAATTGCGAAACTAAAGAGTGTTTAACTCTGCTAGTGAAGTGTGAAATCTAAACATTATTTTTAGCTTCTTTCCACCAAACTAATAGTGTCTCTAAAGGTACGGTTGAAAAATCTACTCCTAATTCCGATGCCTTTTTATAAAGGTAGCTAGTACGCTTTTCATATTTTTGGATAGCAATATCAAGCGCTTTATTACTATCAAGCTGCAATCTGCAACCAATATTTATTAAAGTAAATAGACAGTCACCATACTCTTCAAGAAGACGATCATGACTTTCGCTGTGATCAATAGCTTCTTGTAATTCATTGATTTCTTCTTGATGCTTGGTAAAAGCATCCTTATGTGTATTCCAGCTAAAACCAGAATCAATTAGTTTCTGCTGTAACTTTTCTGCGTTTTTTAACATTTTTCTTCTCTGGATTTAGGAATTTGTTGTAGTGATCATCTAGATATTCAATTGTTTTTGCCAACATATCTGGATTTTTTTCACTAAAAGGAAATTCTAATTTCTTTCCTAGGTATGGAGCCATCAATTCTTGTACCTCAATATCATCACAAGTTTCTATCAATAATGTGGTTGGATTAATAGAAATAAGTTTCCTGTCAAATAGACGGTCAATATTTGCTGATAGTAATATTCCATTAGCAGGATCACGACAAGATTCATCATCTTTACTTTCTGACCAAGGTTTAATGTGGCTGGCAGTTAACATGGTCGGTACAGATATTCCTGTAACCAAGCATTTTCCCTCATAGAAATCGAATAAATCATCTCTAAATTGACCTTGCCCTATACGAGCAAGAATATTTCTAGGTACTTCATTTTCACCACTTAGTAACCCTTCCAGTATTTTTTTTAATCTATCCTCATAGAATTTTGTCGTTTCTTTTGATTGTTTTTTACGTTTATCCTTACTGACACTACGTTTAGCTTTAGCATTTTTTGAACCAGAACTTGGCTTGGAGACAAGTTTAGCAGAGCCTAAATCAAGTATTTGATTTAAGTCCGTAAAATCATTAATTCTATCTAATTTAAGTTGTACATTTTCTACGATAGCATTTGCGCCAACCCAACTCATTAAAAGTAATAATGCTCGTGTTAATATCTTAGATTCGCTTATATCATCTAATTTATTGAGAGTATTTGAAATTTGGTAGTGCGTATTTAATAGATCTTTTTTAATCTTCGGATAGGATCCTAAAATTTCGAATTCAAATCTGTTCGGATAAGTTTCGAGATTGTGATATTCATCAATCCAAATATTTTTTGGGGATTCTTCTGTGATTAGGTCTGTCGTAGCTTTACAAATAACTATTTGCTTATATTGAATTGTCTCTACAGTTTCCACTGTTTTTCCACGTGCAGTACCGGTCACACCTTTTATGAATAAAACCAAATCACCAGCTTTAATCTTATCAATTTCATAGTTTTTAAGTCTATCTTTAAAGCCCCAAATATTCTTATTTAGACCAGTGATAAAATTGTCTGAAAAATGAACATGCTGATCTTGTATATCATCCGTAGTTAAACCTTTAAACTGTTTATTCGTGACACAGATTATATGTAAGTTATTCATTATGTTACCTTCAGGACAATTTTTATGACTACATAATCTCTGTCTGTTGGTTATTTGTCTATGTCATTGATACTTAAGTACGACACTTTCTGTCGTCTTAGAATATGGCTAACCACCATAGTATTAACTTTTACTATGATGGTTGAGTTTTAGACTAAAAATTTCGAGTTAGATTGTTTACTGCAGTTGAGATGAGTTGGTTAAGTTCGCCGTGTGTTTTCATGGATTCAGGCAAATTTTTCTTATGTCTATATTTGTCATAGTAAGTTTGAATCTCTGTTCCAAAAGCTCTAACGGTATTTTTATATTCTTCATTTAACTGTTTAGAAGAGTTGGCTTTCAACTGTGTGAAATTAAAACCTTTAAATCCAACTAATAAAACTCTTTTGATATTTGTTAGTTGGTTATCCATCTGGTTGAGAACATTGCGTTTGATATTTTTCTCCGCACGGATACGCCATTCATTCTTAGGTAGAGGCTGTTTATTACAGTCCGTAGTCTTTACATATAAATGCCAGTACTCATCTGCATCTCTATGATTAATCCCAATATTATAGCCATTTTCTAGCTTTCTAAACATTGAGTGTGGTGTGCTTGGGATGGGCGTAAATACGCCTAATTGGCTCTTATAGACACGTAAATTCTCTACTGTACTAGGTAATCGAATTGACTTTAAAAGGGCTGTAGTGAGTGCTCTATGCTTGAAATTGTAGAAGTCAATTGCTAGTTCAATCTCCATGATTTTAAGGCTATCAATCTTGTATTCAAAATGTCTCAAGTAGCTGATACGGCGCTGTAGTACACTTAAGGAATTCATGTCATGCAATCTAATAATGAAACCGGTTTCGTATTCTGAGATGTAATGAGTAATGCCGGTTTTCTCAGTTAGAAACTTCTTGATGTCGTGCCGTGTACTTGTTTTAGCAATTTCAAAGTATAAATCGATGAAATCTACTTGCGCTTTGATTCGGATATTCATTGCTTTGAAATCGTAGCTATGAATATCGGAGAAAATAACGGTTTCAAGTTGATCGGCTTGTTTTACATTGTCAGCGTATCTTGAGCATAAGTCTAAGTAACTTTGTTCATATGGAGACTTTTTCTCGGTATCTCCTGAAAATTCTTCGATTTCTAAATCGAGTAAAAATTTTCGTAACTCTTCATCATATGGATCTTGTCCATTCTGAATTAGGGTTTCAAATTGATGGTGTGTTAGATGTTCCATAAGTTTTCCTAGTAGGAAATGAAATAAAAGGGCAGTTTTTTAACTGCCCTTTTGGAGATTGGTGGCGAATTACTGAATTAAGTAATTCTCATTGGGAGTGTTGATAAGAATTAACTTCTTACCATTACGTTCAATGCTGTAGGTAATTGATGATTGAGTTTGGTTTACCATCATTACTTTATTGCTAGACAATAGAAGATCAGCAAGATCTTCATGATTAATTAAAGAGCTTTTCATTAACTAGCTCCATTTCTTTCGCATTACGTAAATAAGCTTGAATAAGCTCTTCTTCAGTCACATCGACGCCGTTGATTTCTGTGTAATGAAGCATGAAATCAATAGAACTATCAATGAAGTGCGAAAAATGTGGCTTAAATTCATTTACTTTAATCTGAGCAAGCTTTTTTAAAGCTCCTAAAATTACAGTCTTTAAATATGCATTTTCCGCTGGGTTTACTTGGTTGTTTAGCATTTCGATTTTCATCGCTATTTCCTTTATTTAAGTTGAAGGTTGATTAATACGCACAAACTCACGTAGAGCGGGTAGTGCGTACATTGGTTTGCCATCCACCACATGGACAGTGATTCTGTACCCATGAAGAAGACTCGGACGGTATAGGTTTTTGGTCAGTCTTCTGTACCAGTACTTTTGTGTCTTTCCTAAATGTAAAGATAGGAATTTGGCTGATTCACTTTGGGATAAGTACAAACTACTCGGCATCTTAAGACGCCTTTTTCTTGTGTTCTTCAATCCAGTCAAGGACGGTTTTAGATTCCCAAACCGTTAAACCATTGAGAGAAAATGGCTGAGGGAACTTGTTTTGTTTTACCCATAACCAAAGCGTTTTACTTGTGATTGGAAGCAATCCATTTCGAGCAGGTTTGGCTTTAAATTTACGGATCTGTCCGGCTGATTTACCTGTTTTACAGATATGGATCTTCTCTGGAGTAGCAGGAGCAGAAGTGATAACTTTATCTTGAATATATGTAGGAAAATTCATGTCTGACACCGTTTCAAGTTAATGTAACTGTTGATGTCAGGCATAATATTGAATTGGTTTTTATGTTAAAAACCTATTCTTCAATTTATTAAAAACGCTATTTTTATTGGTATTTATTTTAATTAGTTACTTTTTTGGAGGTCTTCCTTTTGTGGTGGGAATAAGATCTTTAAACCACAAACCAACCGATCGTTCGGATTTTAATTCTGGATATAATAAGGGGTAGGAATCCCTCATATTGCTCATTACCATTGAAGTAATTTCTTTTCGTGATAAATGAGGATGGATGGCATAAATCCGTTTAGCAATTTCGCGAGCTTTATTTCTCGCAATATCTTTGTCTTTAGGTTCTTGTTTAGATAATTCTTTCTGACTAGCAATAAGTTGAAAAATTGATTCTTTTGTTACAAGTAAGTTGTTTTTGGAGATGGTATATGAGGTTCTAAAATTACATTTCTGTTTAAATGCTTTAATAGTTATCGGAGCGGGAGTGTATTTGAGAACGTTCCAACCATGTTTCATTGGATAAGTGTGGTCGTGTATTTCGTCCGGTGAAATATCTGTTAGTAGTGTATATAGTCTATTTTTTCTTTTAAAATCATAAGCTAATGTAATATCTAGACTATGAGTTGTATTCATTATAAGTTTGTAAATCTCAGGCATGTATGTGAAATGAGGTATGACAAATTTTGGATTTGATTCAAAGTTAATAAATTTCAGAACATAAATTCTTTTGTAATCGACTTCTGTTTCTCCTTCTAATCTAATTGGATTAGCTATAGATATATTCTTAGCCGTTGATCTTTCTTGTTTGTTTTTAAATAAAAAAGATAGAACTTCTAGAGCTCTATCTTTCTTGAACTGAATTTCCTGATGATCAAGGTTTTTGATTAAGTCTTTATCCTTGTCATAAATTACGCCAATGCAACAATCTACAAGACGAAAGCAAATAGTAATTTTACGTTGATAAATTAGATCAATCATTTCATCAAGTGTAGATATGATTTTCTCTGCTCGTAATTTAGTGAAAGCGACATCAAAAGGGTAATGCATTAATTAAACCGAAATTTTTCTAAACTGAATGATATTTGGATCATCCAATTCATTAAGTCTTTGCGCCAGCTCTTGTACTGTAGGATTGTAATAACGCATAAGCATTTTTAAATCTTTATGACCGGTAACTTTGGCTAAGTCTTGAATTGGAAGTTTCTTCGCAAGGCGCGTAGTAGCTTCATGCCTTGTATCATGGAAGTTTAAATCAGTGATTCCCAATCTATTACTCACAACAAGCCAAAAATCGTGCGATAGTGCATTTGATCTATCTGAGATGGTTAAAACTTTATCGTTATCTAATCCTTTCATTAATTCGAGTAGTTGAATAGCACGTCTAGAAAGCGGAACTTTTCTTGCCGTACCATTTTTTGTATCGGGCAGAAGTACGTGATCTTCGTATACATTGCACCATTGCATATTGGTGATTTCACTTGCTCGCATTGCAGTTTCTATAGCAAATAAAAATGCCCACGCTACCTGTTGACGTTTAGTAAGAGGCTGATATGTAGCATCGTAATTAAAGCCTATAAGGATAGTATCGATTTCTTCTTGTGTGATTCGACGTTCTCTATGAGGAGCCTGAGTTGGTTTAGCAACGTCCGTTAAAGGACTCGTTTTGAGAATACGTAATTCTTGGCGTGCATATTTAAAAACACCTCCCAATACACCTAAGTCACGTCCAACAGTTGAAGCCGATACTTTAGATAGTCGATCATTTCGAATCTCAATCATATCGAGTTGATTAACGTCTGTTATAGGCTTTTGCATTAGCTTTGGATAATCATTCATAAGTTTACGAAGACGTGAGATTTCTTTATCAGCACCTTTATGCGACGGCGCAACTTCAGCTATGTATTTCGTAATTAATTCTCCAAAAGCGATACAAGCTTGCTTTTGAATCTTGTCTGCTTTTTTCTTTTGGTTGGGCTCAATTCCTTCAGCAATTTGTTTTTTTATTTCATCACGTTTTAGGCGAGCTTCCTTAGCTGAAAATATCGGGTATTCACCCAGTGTGGTTGTGTTTTTCTTTCCGTTAAAAGTGTAAATCACTTTCCAAACTTTACGACCGGTCGTAGAAGTGAAGAGATATAGCAATTCACTATCAAAGTTTTTAAGAGTTTTATTGGCAAGGGGCTGAATAGCTTCAATTTGCTTTACGGTGAGCATATTTCTCATATCTACAAACTAAAAAATGATTTAACTACCAATTTAACTACTTGATAGTGGGTTTTGGGATGTTATTAATGGTAATTGCTAGGAGCGTGATTTTCAATAAAATATATTTAAAATAATAACTTATGATTATTTTTTGACTTTATGTTTTTGAGTGTTAGTTAAAGTAGATCGCAATCATATGGCGATTTACTAAAAGATTTTCATAATAAAAAATCCCGCTTTAGAGCAGGATTTTTTATGTTTTTTTATTTGAATTATTTAATCAAGCCTTTTTGAATGAGTGGATTAAACAACTTTTGATAGATCCACATTACCCAGGACATCAGTTTTGCCTGATAATGATTCCATAGTTTTAAACCTGCAAGATTCACAACCCAAGACAAAATAAAAGCACCCAGCATATCAATTGGAAAATGTACACCCACATATACTCGTGACCAGGCCACCAACCAGGCAACTGCCAGTAAGAATCTGCCAATATCTCTTCGTGCCGAGAAATAATAAGCAAAGGCAATGCTGCTAAAAATGGTCATGTGATTACTGGGAAAGGATCCTGTTGCTTCGTGTGCAATTAAAGTATGACCGACATGCATCACGAAAGGGCGTGGAGTATTCAACAGGTAAGAAGT
>JBLZXS010000275.1:0-6240 GCA_050285325.1 Acinetobacter sp. | reverse complement strand
CCCATGCTTTTACCTACAGTATAACCACCTACACCACCTAAACCGCCACCGATTGCAGCACCGGTACGGTCACGTTTATTGGCTGATACAGCAGCGCCACCGGCACCACCAATTGCAGAACCAATCATGGCACCGGTATTGCCACCCATGTTTTTACCAATCGCTGTACCGACTACACTACCAAGCGCAGAAGTTAAAGCAACATTGGTACTATTACCTGCATAGGTTGTGGTTGCTGTGACTGCTGAGGTTGCAACTACTGCGGCAAATAAGATTGAATTAAATTTCATGGTTAAACTCCTTGTAGAAGCTATCGTTATGTCTTGAGTTAAATGTAATAAAAAATGTGGAAAGGAAGATGGACGGGATGTTAAGCATTTGTGTTTTTGAACTGTCAAATTTCTCCATAATTAACAAATAATAAGAAGGGGAGAAAATAAAAAAGCACCCGAAGGTGCTTTTTTTTGTTCAGCCGAAAGGTGATGAATTAACGATGGCTGCGACGATATTTTTTAGAGTGTTTTTTGTAAGAACGTTGGTCAGCACGACGATCTTCTGATACTTTTTTACCTAGAACCGAACCACCCGCAGCACCTAATGCTGAACCAACATAACCACCAGTGGTACCGCCAACACTTTTACCGACAGTATAACCACCTACGCCACCTAGACCGCCACCAATTGCAGCACCAGTACGATTGCGTCGATCAGCAGAAACCGCAGCACCACCAGCACCACCAAGAGCAGAACCGATCATTGCGCCAGTATTACCGCCCATTTGTTTACCAATCGCTGTACCTGCCACACTACCTAAAGCGGAAGTTGCTGCGATACGTGTTGAATTATCGGCATGAGCATTTACAGCCATCATTGATGATGCAGCTAATGTTGCGCTTAATAATAATGCATTAAGTTTCATAGTTAACTCCGTGTCCCATAAAGCGGACGTTTATAAGTAGTTTATTTCGATGGAGCAAATGTAACAAAAATATTTTGGAGAAATGTGGAGGCTGGCAACTAGAGTTGTGGCGTTTAGTGTCTGCTTTGTAAAGTTATATTAACAATGTGGAGAAATCCCCCTGAAATATGTATTTACGACTGAAATCTGAATAAAAACAGAATTCATTTTAACTGCATTAAAAAAAACGTTTTTGATAAGCCAGCTTGTCTCAACATTATCTATGTCATTTAAATCTTAGAATCGTTACACTAGGCACAATTTTTTTGAGCTGATCTCTGTCCTATCAAGCATAGAGATAGCCTTTGTATTGAGATATTTTTTAACATGAAAGAATCGTTACGTTTACGATTAGATCAACTTTCTGACCGTCATGAAGAATTAAACGCATTGCTTGCGGATATAGAAGTCATTTCTGACAATAAACGCTTTCGTCAGCTTTCGCGTGAGCATAATGACTTAACAGAAATCACCGAAGTTTGGAAAAAATATACCCAAGCTGAAAAAGACATTGAAACTGCTGAAGCGATGTTGTCCGATCCTGACTTTAAGGAAATGGCACAAGAAGAAATTAAAGAGAATAAAGCTTTAATCGAATCGCTTGAATCTGACTTAAATATTCTGATGATTCCGAAAGATCCGAATGATGCCAACTCTGCATATCTGGAAATTCGTGCCGGAACCGGTGGCGATGAAGCTGCGATTTTCTCGGGTGATTTATATCGCATGTATAGCAAATACGCCGAAACTCAGGGCTGGAAACTCGAAATCCTGTCTGAAAATGAAGGTGAGCATGGCGGTTATAAAGAAGTTATTTGCCTGATTAATGGAGACGGCGTATATGGTCGCCTGAAATTCGAAAGTGGCGCACACCGGGTACAGCGTGTACCTGCAACCGAGTCTCAAGGTCGAGTCCATACTTCAGCATGTACCGTAGCGATTCTTCCAGAAGTTGATGTTGATACCTCGGTTGAAATCAATCCATCTGAACTGCGTATTGATACCTACCGTGCATCGGGTGCCGGTGGTCAGCACATTAACAAAACCGACTCTGCAGTACGTATTACCCATATTCCAACGGGTACGGTCGTCGAGTGTCAGGATGAACGTTCGCAGCATAAAAATAAAGCCAAAGCCATGGCTTTACTGGTTTCACGTTTAGAAAATGCCAAACGTGCTGCTGCCGATGCTGCGACGTCTGAAATGCGCCGTGACCTGGTTGGCTCTGGTGACCGTTCAGAACGTATCCGTACCTATAACTATCCGCAAGGCCGTATGACCGATCACCGTATTAACTTAACCTTATATAAGTTAGATGCCGTGATGGAAGGTGATTTGAACGAATTGCTCGACAGTTTACATCGTGAATATCAGGCAGATCAGTTGGCGATGCTTGCACAGCAGAATGGTGGATAATGAATATTTTACAAGCCTTGGCTTTACGTGGTGAAGCAGAAAGCTACGAACGTCAAGAAAATGCGTGGTTGCTAGAGCATATTACCAAAATTGACTTTTTTGATTTGATCATGAAGAAAGATCAAGAGCTGACTGCAGAGCAAGAACACGCTTATATTGATGGTTTAAATCGAATAGAAGATGGCGAACCTTTGGCTTATGTCACCGGTTCACAACCCTTTTGGACTTTAGATTTAAAAGTCACCAAAGATACTTTGGTGCCACGGCCTGATACTGAGGTTTTAGTCGAAGCCGTTTTGCGTTTGGATTTGCCAGAAGATGCACGTATTTTAGATATGGGTACAGGTACCGGGGCAATTGCCTTATCACTTGCCAGTGAACATCCAGAATGGGCAGTTACTGCAACGGATATCTATGCGCCAACTTTGGAAGTTGCACAGTTTAATGCTGAAAAGCATGATTTAGCTCATGTGAAATTTGCATTGGGCAGTTGGTTTAAAGCGCTAGAAAAAAACCAGTTCTTTGATGTCATTGTATCGAATCCACCCTATATTGATCCGCAAGACAAGCATATGAAAGATTTAGGCTCTGAGCCTAGACGCGCTTTGGTGGCAGGCAATAATGGATTGGCCGATATTGAATTTATTATTCAAAATGGTAAAAAATGGTTAACTGCTAATGGCTGGGTTGCACTTGAGCATGGTTATGATCAAGCTGGTGTAGTGTATCAACTGTTTAAAAAATATGGTTATAAAGATATTCAAACCATTAAAGATTATGGTGGCAATAACCGTGTGACGATCGGCTGTTCCAAATAACTGATAAAGTAATTCATTTAAAAAATAAAGCGCATGATGCGCTTTATTTTTTGACCACATCGCGCCAGCGTAACAACCAGTTTTCAGCAAGTTTCATTAAACTATCAGTTAATTTTCCTAAAATGGCCAATAAAATAATCGCAATAATGACAATATCAGGTCGAGAAGTTTCCCGTCCATCACTGAGTAAATAACCGATCCCTTGGGTTGCGGCAATCAGTTCAGCGGCAATCATAAACATCCAGGCCAAACTTAAACTGTTGCGTAAACCGGTTAAAATGCCGGGTGAAGCGGCAGGTAAAATAATTTCTTTAATTTGTTGAAAATATTTCAAGCGATAGACTTTTGCCACTTCAATCAGTTTACGGTCCACACCCTGAATGGCGGCAACGGTATTGGTATAGGTCGGAAAAAATGCACCTATTGCAATCAAAGTGATTTTAGAAGTCTCATCAATGCCTAACCATAACAGTAAAAGTGGAATCCAGGCCAGACTGGGAATCGACTTGAGTGCTGAAAAAGAAGGTTCCAGAAATTCTTCGGCTTGCTTGTTTAAACCAACCAGAATGGCAAACACCAGTGCCAGTCCACTGCCAATAAAAAAACCCAGGAAAACACGCCAGGTACTGGTCCAGATATGCTGCCACAAATCGCCTGTAGACAGTTCTATCAAAGAGTCCCATAAGCTAGTGGGTGCTGGGAGCAAGTAGGGCGCTATAAAGCCGTTACGCACTAAAACTTCACAAAGGATGATTACCAAAACAGGGATGACCAGTCCTTTAAGCTTGCTTATTAATCTAAGCAAGCGAGGTGTTGTGGCGTTATCAACTTCAGGTTTAATAGGGGGGGTATAGGTTGTTACAGTCGAACGCATGATTACTTCACAACCTTTTGTGCATATCTGGCATCAAACAGTTGATCAATCACCTGATTTACGTTGGTGCCCGGGCGAACCAAATTTTCTTCGGTCAAAATTGTGCCCGATTTTTTCAATGCATTGATATGTTTTGCAGTTGGGGTATTTTGCTCAAAATTAGTCCGGCTGAGTTGAAGTTTGGCGACAGCAAGAGGGAGTTTGGATTCACGCGCCAGCAATTCTGCAAGTTTATCGGGATTGGCTTTGGCCCATTTACGTGCCTGTTCATAGGCTTTAATGACAGCTTCAATGGCTTCCGGATTTTGTTTGGCAAACTGTTCTTTGGTACTCAATACACTGTAACTATTAAACCCGACATTTCTATAAAGCAGTTTTGCACCGGACTGTATTTGTGCAGCTGCCATTAAGGGATCTAAACCTGCCCAGGCATCGACTTGTCCACGTTCAAGTGCCGTTTTGCCATCTGGATGTTGCAGGTGTACCAGTTGAACCTCTTTTTTATTTAAACCGGCAGTTTCAAGTGCCTGTAAGGTAAATAGGAATGGGTCCGTACCTTTGGTTGCTGCAATTTTTTTACCTTTTAAATCTTTAATGCTTTTAATCGGTGAGTTTTTTGCAACCACTAACGCCGTCCATTCCGGCTGACTTTGAATATAAACCGTTTTAATCGGGCTGCCATTGGCGCGGCTAAGGGCTGCTGCTAAACCTGCAGTCGATGAAAAATCTACACTATCGCTATTTAAGTATTCAAGTGAACGGTTACTGCCTTGGCTAAAGACCCATTTAATTTCAGTCTTAGGCAGCGCTTTTTCTAAAAGTTTTTGTTCTTTTACCACTAAACTGGTAGGTGCGTAGTAAGCATAATCCAGTTTGAGGGTATCGGGGATAGCCGCAATACTGGATTGACTTCCCAAACCGATTGTAAGGGCGGTAAATAGTATTTTAGTTTTAAAACCGAAAGTGTGCATATAAACCCCATAAAATTGTAGAACTTGGTATGGGGGGAATACTGCCAGTCATTAATGGTAAAAGAGAAAACAGTAATTTTTATAAAATTATCTTAATTTTGCATATGTTGAATTTTATATTTTAACTAACTGAATTTTATTAAATTAAAATTTATTTTTTAGTTTTTTCTGCTTTATATCAAAAAGATACATGGGCATAAATAAAATTAAAATAGTATTTATTCTAAAGTGTAGATATACAAAGGAATTACTTTGTAATTACATGAAATATACTTTTATTTAAGGAAAAATGCCGACGATAGTTCCTCTCTAAATGCACCTTTTAAATAGAAGACTATTTTCAATAAAAGATTATATGAACGAGGGTTGCTATATCTCGATACCTTTCATTTCATATTTGGGCAACTCTTGCAAAGTTATTGATTGATGCCCTAATGGTCACTCAGAATAGCTTGATTGATTCGGCACAAATTGATCAAAAACTAGAGCTTTGAGTTAATGCCATGTTTTAAGAAAATGAATAAAAATACCGTATAAATGTGTATGTAAATAGGTCAAGTTAAGCCAAAAAAAAGCGACTTTAATAAGCCGCTTTTTTAAATTTACTTTAGTTTTACACTGGAAAATCTTGTAAACAATCAGATATGTCTAATTGACTCAGTGCATCAGTTTCAAGTGCCAAGCAAAGCACCACAATTTTTGCAGTATCTGCAAGATATTGATCATCTTTTAAAGCGACACCCGTTTGTAAAGCTTGAATACGTTCGGCGCTGATATCCAGTGCTTGCGCTGATTCAACTGCATCTGCACGATTGAAAAAGTTAACCACAGCTTTCTGAAGTGCTGAATCAGAAGCATTTAAAATACCTTGATTCAAGAGCTCATCAAATTGAGAAGTGTGAGTATTGAGAGAATGAGTAAAGTTTTGCACTAAATTTTGCTCTAGTACATCAATCATCTTAAGCATGTCAGAACCTTTAATTTAAGGTGATTTCACGGGGAGGAGAACAGCAGATTAAGCATAAAAATATGCTTATAAGTTGAGTGAAAAATAACCTGTTTTGGAACAAAATGCAACCATCTTCGGATGAATGAATCATGGATGTTTTAAGCTTATGAAAATCTTGGAATTATTAAATAATACTTCTAATCTACTCAGCGCTTATTGTTCCTGATGGTGACGATAAGCACCTGGACTGACAC
>JBLZXS010000274.1:0-3160 GCA_050285325.1 Acinetobacter sp. | reverse complement strand
AAGGTTCACCATCATTATTACCGTCCATTTGAGTTCCCGGACAGTTTCTTAAAAAGAAGACTGCTTCTTCATAAGAGCGCATTTGTGAGCAATGCGTGCGCCCATCACATTTAAATTGCGAAGACTGCTGATGTTGCCCAGCATTTTGTTTTTCAATACTGGCACTAACTTTTTCTGAACGTGGTTTATTGGTTAAATAGGTATGATCTTCTAGATTGCGCTGTCCCTGTTCAGACAGTACATTTTCTGGCAAATCACCTAAAGCTTCTCGCTGCTGTTCCACAATCTGCACTTGTTGTTGCATGAGTTGTTGTGCTTTTAATTGCTGGGTCTGTCTATAATCTTGATATTTGTTATAAACCAGCACGGCCAGCACAGCGATAATCATCAATCCAATAATCGCGAAAATATGTCCTTTTCGACTACGATCATTAAAACGTGGCGAAGCACTATGATTTCTATAAGAACCTTGTTGTGGCTGAGCTTCTAAAACTGCTGTATTCTGCTTTAAATCCAAGCGAACAATCTGATCGGCCTTGAATTTGCCATTATCTTCGACAATTCGAAACTTTAACTTTTCCCCTATTTTAGGCTCAACACTTTTATTGGGAAAATCTTTGATGTGAAAAAATAAATCTGTCGACTCCCCATCCCTGCTAATAAATCCAAAGCCACGCTCTACGATATAGCTTTTAACTTTCCCCTCAACAAACATAAGTCACTCTTATTGTTTAAATCTTATGTAGATAATTGTAATAAAAAAAAGCGCCGCAATGGCGCTTTTTTATGCATTACATTTAATTCATTCTTCAGTTGAATGACATCGCTCTTTTCATCTATAAAAATGAAAATTTTATTTGCGTAAGTTTGATAACAATGCTGATGTAATCGACTTATTATGGGTAGACACTTTTGATTTCTTTGCTTTTGCAGATTTGTCTTCAACGCGTTCTATACGAACTGCTTTAAACTTTTCTCCATTTTCAACAGCCACGAATTTTACCCGTTCATTACGTTTCGGTTCGCCCTCTGCCGCAGGGAAATCTGAAATATGGAAGAATATATCCCCTTCAGTTGTACCAATAAAACCAAAGCCTTTTTCAGGGTCATACTGTTTGATCTTGCCTTGGTGTAATTCATCTTTCATGCTGCCCGCCCTAATTCTAAAAATGCCATATATACAGTATATAAAAAAGAGGCTTTAAAAGCCTCCTTTCTGATCAAATTCAAAAATTAGTCTTTTTGAACTGAACCAAAAATTTTATCACCCGCATCACCCAGACCTGGAACGATATAACCATTTTCATTTAAACCATCATCAATGGATGCAGTAAAAATAATCACATCAGGATGAGCTGCTTCAACACGTTTAATCCCTTCTGGTGCGGCAACCAAAACCATCACGCGAATGTCTTTACAGCCACTTGCTTTTAATACATCAATAGCAGCAACCAGTGATGAACCGGTAGCAAGCATTGGATCGATAATCATTGCAAGACGGTTTTGAACATCAGGTACTAATTTTTTATAGTAAGTACGTGCTTCTAAAGTTTTTTCATCACGTTCTAAACCTAGAACCGATACTTTGGCACTTGGAATAAGGTTTAAGAAACCATCTAACATACCAATACCGGCACGTAAAATTGGCACAACGGTAATTTTTTTACCAACAATACGATCTACTGTGACTTTACCATTCCAACCATCAATTTCATGGTCACATACCGGTAAATCTTTGGTTGCTTCATAAGTCAGAAGCATGGTGACTTCTTGTGCTAATTCACGGAAATTTTTTGTACTAATGTCTGCACGGCGTAGCAAACCAAGTTTATGTCGAATGAGCGGATGACGGATTTCATGAATAGCCACGGGAGAACACCTAAAAGGAGATAAAATTGCTCCTATTATAAATGTTTTTTATACTTCTTATAAACAAAAAAGCCCCCTAAGTAAGGAGGCTTTTTTGTTAAAACTAATCGTTTTTTTAGATTACTGCTGAGAAAGCATGAAATGTAGTGGAGATAAAATCTCTGCTTGAAGCGCTAGCTTGATGATTGGGTCTGGATAAACACCAATAACCAATACAGCCAATGCTGCAGCAAGCACCATAATACCACCCACTTTTTGACCCCAATGTTTATCAGCATCAATACGTGGCATATCTGGAGGTGTCATGTACATCACCACCATTACACGGAGGTAATAATACAAACCAATACCAGAACCAACGATGATCATGGCAGCAAGGAACCAATGTTGCGTAGTTACCGCAGCCATAACCACCAAGAACTTACCAATGAAGCCTGCAGTTAAAGGAATACCGGCAAGAGACAACATCATGACAGTCAAAGTTGCTGTCAGGATTGGACGACGCCAGAACAAACCACGATAATCCGCCAGACTTTCTGCTTCATTGTCATTGTTGTAAGGGCTCGACATCAACGCGACTACACCGAATGCACCAATGGTGGTTAACACATAAGTGATCACATAAACGGTTACGTTACCCAAGCTTGCGTAAGTCATGCTGATTAAACCAATCAGCAAATAACCAAAGTGTGCAATTGAAGAGTAACCCAGGATACGTTTCAAGTTGACTTGACGTACGGCAAGGAAGTTACCCACCAAAATTGAAAGCACCGCAACAATCGTGATGATAGTAACGATAGAATCAATCAGGATTGCACCTGAAGCCAGTAAATAACGTACGAACAAACCAATGGTTGCAACTTTCGCAACAGTCGCAAGGAAAGTTGCGATTGGTGCTGGTGCACCTGCATAAACGTCTGGTGTCCATTTATGGAATGGCGCAAGAGACAGTTTAAATGCAACGGCACAGATAATTAGGCCTAAACCTAAAATCACCATCGGTTGCTGGATCGCTTGCATTAAGGCTTGAACATTGTCATAGAAAGACAATGAACCGGTATACGCATAAATATATGCCATGCCCATCAACAACATTGCAGAAGCAGTTGCTGAAAGAACAAGGTATTTAATGCCCGACTCTAAAGAGCGTGAGCGTTGATGCGTATATGCCAACAGACCGTATACAGGAATCGACATCAACTCAAGGCTAATGAAGAACGATGCATAGTGAGAGCTTGCCACCATCAACATTGCACCCGCGACCGAGCACAACATTAAGATATACAGTTCT
>JBLZXS010000273.1:0-10644 GCA_050285325.1 Acinetobacter sp. | reverse complement strand
AAAGCTAAGCGATTACGCTTGACCTTCAGCAGCGGCAACTTGAGCACGTTGCATATTTGCTTCGAATTCAGCATCGAAGTTAATTGGGGTAAGAAGCAATTGCGGGAAGCTTCCTTTTGTTACCATGTCATTTACCGCTTCGCGTAAGAATGGGAACAGAATATTTGGGCAATATGCACCAAGAATGTAAGGCAGACGTTCTTCTTCAACGCTATCAACCAAGAAAATTCCTGATTGTGTTACATCAACGATGAATGCTGTTTCACCCGCGTTATTCGCTTGAACAACCACTTGTAATGCAACTTCATAATGAGTCGCATCAATTTTTTCTGCAGAAGAAGACAGGTTGATATTTAATTCAGGCTGCCATTCTTTGGTAAATACTTGAGCCCCAGGTACTTCAAAAGAAATATCTTTCGTATAAATACGTTCAAGTGCTAGTTGCGGTTGAGCTTGTTGTTCACTCATTTTTTAATCCTTAATATGAGGGTGACTTAATAAAAATGTTAAGCCAATAATTCGTTGAGTTTCCCTTCACGCTCTAAAGCATAAAGTTGATCAAAACCACCGATAAATTGGTCGTTAATAAAAATTTGTGGAACAGTACGGTGATGAGTGCGTTGCATCAGTTCAGCACGTACTTCTGGCGCTTCGTTAGATAAATTAATTTCTTTATATGCAACGCCTTTACGTTCAAGCAATTGTTTTGCACGAACGCAATAAGGGCATACGGTTGTTGAATAAATAGTAACTTCAGCCATTAGAAATAATCTCCTTAAGCGAATTATTTGCTTTTAATGAGGGGCAAGCCTTGAGCTTTCCAATTGTTCACACCGCCATCTAAACGATACGCATCTGCATGACCCACTTGTTGCAAAGCTGTACCTGCAATTTGACCCAGATTACAAATGAATACCAGGGGACGATCCGCAGACTTTAACTCTTCAATATGACTGGTAATCTGGCTATATGGAATATTGCGGCTACCACTGATATGACCTTCACGGAAGTCTTTGGCATCACGCAAATCAATCAGCATGGCGTTTTTAGCTTTAACTAAAATACCCAAAGATTGTGGTGAAATTTTACGACCATTGCGATGTCCTTCCAAAACGAAGAACAAAACGATGAGAACCCCAAGTGTTCCAAACAAGAAGGGGTGATTCCCCATAAATTCCAACCAACGTTCCACAAGTCACCTAATTACAATTTAAAATTGCGTAGAGTATAGCTCATAAATATGGCGATCAAAATCGCCGCTTCAAGGGCTAAGGGTTAAGAAAAACTAATTTTTTTGCTGTGCTTCAGCAATTTCATCGGTTAAACGTAAATAACTGTCTAAACGACGTTGCAAGATTTCACCAGATTCTGCGGCCTGACGCAAAGCACATTGTTTTTCATGCTTATGGGTACAGTTACGGAACTGGCAATGTCCGAGCAGATTTTCAATTTCAGGAAAACCTTGCTGAACTTTGTCTGGGTTTAAATGCCATAAACCAAATTCACGGATTCCGGGAGAGTCGATCAGCGCCGCACCTTCACCAAACGCAATTAAACGGGTAGAGGTGGTGGTGTGCTGACCCAGCGCAGAGTTTTCAGAAATGATGTTGGTCTTTTGTGCTGCATCAGGAACCATGGCATTAATCAGTGAGCTTTTCCCAACCCCAGACTGGCCTACAAAGGCCACCGTTTCACCGGACAGGCGATTTGCCAAGGCACTCAGGTCGCCATTAGACTGGCATTGCAGCACTTCATAACCTAATGCCTGATACTCTTGCATCAGTGTCAAAATCGGATCATTTTCTTTAATTAAATCAGATTTGTTCAGCACTAACAGCGCAGGGATCTCTGCATCTGCACACGCCACAATATAACGGTCGATCAAGCTTGGAGCGACTTCAGGAAAGGATGCAAACACAATCACAATCAGGCTGACATTGGCCGCGACCGGTTTAACCTTATGGTAACGGTCAGGACGGGTCAGCAGGGATTGACGTGGATGAATCGCAGTAATAATGCCGAGTCCAGTATTCGGATCGGCCTGCCATTTCACCCGGTCACCAGTGACCAAGGCTTCTAAATTGGTACGGGTATGACAGCGCCAGACACTGCCGAGTTCAATAGGTTTCCAAAAAGGTTCGGGTTCGCCTGCGGCTACTTCAGGTTTGATCGGATGCTCATCAGGTGTTGATAGGGCTTGAACCTCAAGTTGACGACCATAGTGCTGTACCACCAAGCCTTCTAAGTCACTTGAAGTGTCGAGTTCTTCTTGACGTGTTTTATGTTGTTTCTGAATGCGGCGTTGCTGCTGTTCAGTTAAACGACGCTTACGAATTAAAGCCATTCATATCCTAAAAAAACCATGAACTAAGGCTGTCAAAAATAGCATGAAGCGGGGTATGAGTTACAGCCAAGTTGCAATAAATTTGCTACTATAGCGGTTTTAAGCCTAATAAGATTGCACATTTATGAGCAGCACTCCTGATACCCGCCTCATTTGGATTGACCTTGAAATGACAGGTCTGGATACAGATAACGATCAAATTATTGAAGTTGCAACTATTGTGACAGACGATAACCTGAATATTTTGGCGGAAGGTCCTGTGCTTGCTGTTCACCAACCCGATCGCGTGCTCAATGCGATGGATGAGTGGAATACCCGTCAACACGGACAATCGGGTCTGATTGAGCGTGTACGCCGTAGTAAATTGACGGCGCAAGATGCTGAACAACAAACTTTGGAATTCCTGAAAAAATGGGTTAGCCCGAAATCATCACCGATGTGCGGGAATTCCATTTGCCAAGACCGCCGTTTCTTGCACCGTTTAATGCCAGAAATGGAACAGTTTTTCCATTACCGTAATCTAGACGTATCTTCAGTGAAAGAGTTGGCGAAACGCTGGCGTCCAGAAATTATGAGCGGCTTGAAAAAGAATGCTTCACATTTAGCGATGGATGATATTCGTGATTCGATTGTTGAATTAAAATATTATCGTGAGTATTTCTTTATCATGAATAAAGACTGATTCTAGAGAATCAATAAAAAGAGGCGAAAGCCTCTTTTTTTATCGTTAAAAATTCTCTTCATTTCGTTTTTGATCAGGGCTATTGAATAGACTTAGAGATATAGATTATCGAATTGGGATGGAATTTGGTAAAATGCGCCGGTGTTTTTTAGATACTCGATGACGAATGACTGATCTTCCTGAAGATGATGAATATGAGCGCCGCTTTGCCGGGGTGGAAAAAATTTATGGAGAGGATGCCTTTCGTCAATATGAAAATAGCCACGTGATGGTGATTGGCATTGGTGGTGTCGGTTCCTGGGCGGTTGAAGCTTTGGCACGTACCGGTATTGCTGAGCTGACGATCATTGATATGGATGTGGTTGCGGCATCCAATATTAACCGTCAATTGCCTGCCATGACTTCGACCCTGGGACGTGAAAAAATTGAGGTGATGGCAGAGCGCTGTTATTCCATTAATCCGCGAATTAAAATTAATGTGGTGGATGACTATTTAACTCCTGACAATGTCAAAGAACTGTTAGAAAGTAAACCTGATGTCGTTCTAGACTGCATTGATGATGTCAAAGCCAAACTGGCTTTAATGCTGCATTGCCGTTTCAATAAAATTCCTTTGATTGTCTCGGGCGGAGCAGGTGGCAAGCTGGATCCCTTAAAAATTCGAGTTGCAGACTTGTCTAAGACGGAACAGGATCCGATGTTGGCCAAATTACGTAGTCAGTTACGTGCCAAAGGAATTTGTAAAAAGCCCAAAGAGAAATTTGGCATTACCTGTGTCTATTCGATTGATAATCCGTTCTCGAGTGCCGATGTCTGTCCGAGTGCCGGCTTGCGCTGTGGCGGTTATGGTTCGGCGGTCGTGGTCACTTCAAGTTTTGCCATGGTGGCTGTGTCAGAAGTATTAAAAAAACTGGCCTTAAAAAAAGCGAAAGCCTAAACGTCAAAATCTGTATGAAATCTAGGGTCTGTTGATGTTTTTTAATGTTTATCTTTTAATATCAACAGACCTTCATACAATCAATTGAAAATTAAAATAATTAATAAGCCACAATTTAACTGCGCTAAACATAACCTGAATATTTTCAATACTTTTCAAATCTATATCTTACTTATAATTAGTTTAATGATTTAGCTAAATTTTTTCCTGTTCTTTTGCTCTCATTCAGTAACTCTAATGTGTTTTTAAAATCTAAAGATTAGACAGATTTTAGCTTTATTTTTAAACAAAATCTTTTCGTTATTTCTTGGGATGATTAAGCGAATTTTTTATTATTCAAATGTATAAATTAAGTAAGGTGGCATATTCAAAGTGAAAAATATCACTAATCTAGAAAATAGGCGAATGCATAAAATTAAATAATTTTTTATTTCTAAAGTTTAGCTTCAGGAGAAAAGTAATGACGGATAATCATAATCGCGAAAAATTATGGGAACTGATCAAGGAAGTACGCTATGCGATGATCAGTCACACCACTGAAACGCAAGAATTACATTCACAACCCATGACCATGCTGAATTCCGACAAGACTGAACAGATCAGTGAAGGTCATAATCTTTATTTTATCTTGAAGGATACCAATGACCTCGTCAGTGCTGTGAATTCTGGGCGTAATCAGATTGGATTGTCTTTTACCAAACCTGCGGATGGCATTTATGTTTCGATCAGCGCTCATGCACATCTCAGTACCGATCCCGCCTTGATTGAGCTGCTCTGGAACCCTTGGGCTGAGAACTGGTTCTCAGGAAAAGATGATCCGAGTGTGCGCGTATTGGTTGCTGAAGGTGTCAGCGCAGAATACTGGAACGTGACTGACAATAAAGTGACTCAACTCTTTAAGTTACTTAAAGGCAGCGTGACGGGTCATGCAGGCAAAGTAGATGCAGATCACAATAAACTCGAATTGTAATTTGCTCATCATTGAGGCTTTAAAACCATAGTGAGGATTGAGTATAAATTTTTACTTATCTGTAGTTTTAAATATGGTTTTAAAGTGAATGAGAAAGAAACTAAAAAGGACAAGTATAGATAAAATATTTGTCCTTTTTTTACACCTATCGATCTGTAAGTGCGGCTGTTTGCTTCAGTTTGTGCGTTGATGTATAACTTTTATCTCTAAATAAATAGGTGGTTTTATTCAAAGTCATTAAATAGATTAAAGTCCAAAATAATAAGCCAGCACACAAATCACAATGGTCAGCACAATCAGTTTAAGCACCCCCGATGCACCTACTTTATGCGATGTATGCACTTTTGGGGTTTTTAAATGTTGTGATGTAACAGGTGTTGTAGCTGCGCCATCTAAAGGATTGGCAATTTCGACTTTGCTGAGTTTTGCAGATTGATAATGATTGGCAACTTTAACAATAAATTTTGAAGTTAAATCATCCAGTTTTTGCGAAAAGTGACGCAAGTTGAGTTGTTCTTCAGGGCTGAGTTCGCTGCCATCAGCATGAAAAGGATGTTGCTGCTGATGCTGAATATAAGTCGACAAGGCTTCTAGGCGATGTAAGGTCGTATGGGCATAATCCGCCTGATACTCGCTTGGCAGTAAAGGTAGATATTTACTCTCGAGCAAAGGCGAGCCATCGGTATTTTCGGTGTCAGCTTGAGAGATGCCGTAATAAGGAAAATCCCGGTTTGCAGGTTCAGTAAAGCCTTGTGCAAATTTGCTGTCAAATAATTCGTTATCGGTATAGATCTGAATATCATCCCAATTGGGCTGTTGTAAATCGGCGTCTATGCGCTTAGCCAGTTTTGGATTCATTTCAAATCGCCAGAATGTTTCCTGACGGCATTGTTCTTGTTGTGGCTTGGGTGCTTCATAGTCATTTTCTGCGCTATACCATTCAGCTAATTCTTTACCAAAAATCCAGGCGGTTTTTTTATTATGTTCATGGCTAACAATAAAATGTGGAATGGCGAGAAGTTCTACATTCGCATTTGGATTTTTTTCCTCAACCAAAAGACTTGAACTATGCAAGCTAATGCGGTGACTGCCTTGTTTTTTCAATCCTTCAAGCCAGATTTGAAAATGTTGCGCTAGTAAATGTTGTGACATGAGATCACGGAAACGCAAGTTATGCTGGTTAAAAATGGAATGCTGTACCCAGTGATTAAAGCTTAAATTCTGGCTGAGATACTCATTACCATAGGTGACCAAAGTTGATTGTTGTTTCCAGATTGGATCGAGTGCCATTGTTATTGATCTCATGAATATTCGCTTTATCTTATACTTTTTATAAATCTGGATGCTAATCTAATTTTCCTCTACAGGGAACTTCATCAATGCGTTCAAAAACTGTTAGAATATGGGGTTTTATTATATTTTTAAATTGTTGCTTTGAGAGTTACTATGTCACTGGAAGCCCTGACCACTGAAGCGCTCGCTGCGATTGCAGCAGCAGAGGACCTTGCTACACTCGATCAAGTACGAGTGCAATTTACAGGGAAGAAAAGCCAGCTCGCGGAACAATCCAAGGCACTGGGTAAAATGGATCCTGAAGAACGTAAAGTTTTTGGGGCCAAAATTCATGCGGTTCGTGAAGCCATTACAGGTGCATTAACCTCCCGCCAGGCGGAATTACAAAAAGCGGCACTAGAACAAAAACTTGCTAGCGAAACCATTGATATTACCTTGCCGGGTCGTGGTCAAAGCGTGGGCAGTATTCACCCTGTGACTCAAGTGCAAGAACGTATTTGCCAGTTCTTTACCAAAGCAGGTTTTACGGTTGCGACAGGTCCTGAAGTTGAAGATGATTATCACAACTTTGAAGCATTGAATATTCCGGGTCATCACCCGGCACGTGCCATGCATGACACGTTCTATTTTGATGTAAATCATTTGTTGCGTACGCATACTTCAGGTGTGCAGATCCGTACCATGGAAACCCAACAACCGCCTATTCGCATTGTCTGCCCGGGCCGTGTTTATCGCTGCGACTCGGATCAAACCCATTCGCCAATGTTCCATCAAATTGAAGGCTTATACATTGCGGAAAATACCAGCTTTGCGGAACTGAAAGGTTTGTTGATTAACCTGTTGAACGAATTCTTCGAAAAAGACTTAACCGTACGTTTCCGTCCATCTTACTTCCCGTTCACTGAGCCAAGTGCCGAAGTGGATATTATGGATGAACGCGGTCGTTGGTTAGAAGTTTTAGGTTGCGGTATGGTGCATCCGAACGTGCTTCAAGCAGCGGGCATCGATCCTGAAAAATATAAAGGTTTTGCTTTTGGTCTGGGTGTGGAACGCTTTGCAATGCTTCGCTACGGTGTGAATGACTTGCGTATGTTCTTCCAAAATGATGTGCGTTTCTTACGCCAATTTGCTTAAACGAATTTATTAACCTCTCTTGCGAAGCAGCGCTTCTCACCTCCTTTAAAAAGGAAAGAACTCCGCGAAATAATAGGAGTTAGAGAGGGATTCAAGAAATTAGATTTATAGGTTTTTATAGAAATGAAAATTAGCGAAAATTGGTTACGCACTTGGGTCAACCCAGCTATTGATAGTGAAAAACTATCTGATCAATTGACTATGCTTGGTCTGGAAGTGGATGAATTGGCGCCAGCAGCTAAACCATTTACAGGTGTGGTTGTGGGTGAAGTTCTGACTGTAGAACAACATCCCGATGCAGATCGTTTACGTGTAACCACAGTAAATATTGGTTCTGGTGAGCCTTTACAAATTGTCTGCGGCGCACCAAATGTACGCGCAGGTATGAAAGCGCCAGTGGCAACGATTGGTGCAGTATTACCGGGCGATTTTAAAATCAAAAAAGGTAAGCTTCGTGGTATTGAATCACAAGGTATGCTTTGCGGTGCTTCTGAAATTGATCTTGAAGATAAAATTGATGGCTTGTTAGAGCTTTCTGCAGATGCACCTGTTGGTATCAATATTCGTGAATATTTAGAACTTGATGACAACGTTATTGATATCAGTATCACGCCAAACCGTGGTGACTGTTTCAGTATCCGTGGTATTGCCCGTGAAATTGGGGTGATTAATCAACTTCAAGTAATTGCACCTGAAATCAAGGAAGTGGCTGCGACCATTTCTGATGAGAAAAAAGTTGTTGTCGATACTGAAGGTTGCCCACGTTATTTAGGCCGTGTGATCAAAAACGTCAATACCAAAGCGGCGACACCAGTATGGATGGAGCGTGCACTAGCGCGTTCAGGCATTCGTCAGCACAGCATTTTGGTCGATATTACTAACTACGTCTTAATTGAATTGGGTCAGCCTCTACACGCCTTTGATGGTGGCAAGGTTCAAGGTTCAGTTCATGTTCGTCAGGCAGCAGCAGCCGAAAAATTGGCATTGTTAAACGAACAAGAAGTTGAATTGACTGAAGATGTGATGGTAATTGCAGATGATGCAAAAGCCTTGGCGATTGCCGGCATCATGGGCGGTCTATCTTCATCAGTTACCGATGAAACCACTGAAATCTTCCTTGAATCTGCATTCTTCGCTCCTTTACATATTGCTGGTCGTGCACGTCGTTATGGTTTACATACCGATGCATCGCAGCGTTATGAACGTGGTGTAGATTTTGAATTGCCAATGATGGCCATGAACCGTGCATCACAGCTGATTGCTGAATTGGCAGGTGGTGAGTTTGGTCCAATTACGGTTGCAGAAAAACCTGAATTTCTACCAAAACGTGATGCGATTGAATTGAATCAAGCTCAAGTAGATCAATTGTTAGGTTATCGCGTTGAAAGTGACTTTATTACAGATGCTTTGCAGCGTTTAGGCTGTATAGTCACTGTAAAAGCACAAGGTGAGTGGAGCGTTGTTCCTCCTTCACATCGTTATGATATGGCCATTTATCAAGACCTGATTGAAGAAGTGGCGCGTATTCACGGTTATGACAATATTCAAATTAGCCTGCCTGTAATTGATGTGAAACTTGCCAAACATCAAGACCAGTTTGAATTGCCTCAACTTCGTCAAACATTGGTAACTTTAGGTTATCAAGAAGCAATTAGCTTTAGCTTTGCTGATGCCAAACTTGAAAAGCAATTGAATCCGGCAGTTAACCCATTAATGTTGGCGAATCCAATTTCAAGTGATTTGGCAGCGATGCGTTCGACGCTGTTATCCAGCTTGATCCCATGTGTACAGTACAATATCAACCGTCAGCAAAGCCGCGTACGTTTCTTTGAAATGGGTTTACGTTTTGATTATCAAGATGCAAAAAGCATCCATGATCTTAAACAAATCCCGACTTTGGCTTTAATCGCTGTTGGAGCTAAAACTACTGAATCTTGGCATGCTAAAGCACAGCCAATGGATTTCTTTGATCTTAAAGGTGAAGTTGAAGAAATTTTAGCTGCAGGGCGTGTAAAAGTTGAATATGTTCGTTCCGAGCGTGCATGGTTACATCCTGGTCAATCTGCTGAAATTTTAGTAGATGGAAAATCAGTAGGTTATCTCGGTCGTTTACATCCATCTTTGGAAGATGATCTGGATTTGGGCCTGACTTGGGTCGCAGAACTGGGTCAACAGGCTGTTTTGCAAACTTATGTATCTAATTTTACAGAATTATCACGTTTTCCCTCGGTTAGACGTGATATTGCGCTTTTAATTAGTGATAAGATTAATGTTAGTGAAATTCAGCAACTTATCGGAAAAACGGGTGGAGAGTTGTTAGACTCGACTTGGTTGTTCGATGTGTACACTGGTCAAGGTGTTGAAGAGGGTAAACGCTCACTGGCATTTGCACTTTTATGGCAACATCCATCACGTACACTTGAAGATGCCGAAATTAAAACGGGTATGGATCAAATAATCGAAGTGTTGCAAAACACTTATCAGGCGACATTGAGGGCTTCATGACAGCATTAACAAAAGCAGAAATGGCTGATCATTTAAGTGAGCTCACGAGTTTAAACCGTCGTGAAGCAAAACAAATGGTTGAGTTATTCTTCGACGAGATTAGCCAAGCGCTAATCTCCGGCGAGCAAGTAAAACTTTCAGGTTTCGGTAACTTTGAGTTGCGTGATAAACGTCAACGCCCAGGACGAAACCCGAAAACGGGTGAGGAAATTCCAATTTCAGCACGCCGTGTAGTCACATTCCGTGCAGGGCAGAAATTCCGCCAGCGCGTAGGAAATGAGCAGATCGATTGATCTGCTTTTTTTATTTGAAATTTATCTATCACTTTTTCTAATAATAGAGCTTATATGTTTAAGCAGTGAAGTTGCTTGAACTAGATAGGATATATATTGCAAATCAATCCTATCGCTAGAAATAGGATGAGATAGTTTTTATCTTATTGACCTTTATTTTTGCCATAAAAAAAGAGAGCCAAAGGCTCTCTTTTTTACTTAATAATCGTAAAGATTATTGAGCTTTAGGTGCAGCTTCAGAAGCAGCAGTAGCATCAGCAGCAGCGTCAACAGCTACAGAAGCAGCTTCAGCAGCTTGAGAAGCAGCAGCGTCAGCAGCTGGAGCAGCTTCTACAGTAGCAGCAGAAGCAGCAGCTTCAGCTTCAGATGCAGCTTCTACAGCTTCAGATGCAGCAGAGTTAGCGTCAGCAGCAGCTTCTTCAGTTTTTTTAGCACAACCAACGAAAGCTAAAGTAGTAGCAACTGCAGCAGCAATAGCGATTTTTT
>JBLZXS010000272.1:0-2357 GCA_050285325.1 Acinetobacter sp. | reverse complement strand
CGGATGAATGAATCATGGATGTTTTAAGCTTATGAAAATCTTGGAATTATTAAATAATACTTCTAATCTACTCAGCACGTAAGCGCTTATTGTTCCTGATGGTGACGATAAGCACCTGGACTGACACCGGTCCATTTTTTAAAAGCCCGGTGAAATGCACTTGGGTCGTGGAAGCTTAATTCATCACTAATTTCTTGCAGGGTTTTTTCAGTTTTAGTTAAAAATTCAATGGCAGTATCACGTCGGATATCATTTTTAAGTTGCTGATAACTTACGCCTTCACTTTTTAAACGTCTTTGAATGGTGGCATCTGACATATTTAAACGCTGGGCAATTTCATTTAATTCTAACCATTCAGAAGGGGGAACGTTCATTAAGTGTTTACGGATTTGAGAACTAATGGCGTGCGGATTTTTAAAACGAACCAGTAGGTTGTGCGGGGTTTGTTGAATAAACTGATGCCAGGATTGTTTGTCCTGTTTAATCTGAATATTTAAATAATTAGCATCGAACTGGATGTAGTTTTCATTACTCTTATATTGAATATTTTCACAAAATCGAACTTTATAGTCTTGGTCATCCAGTGGAGCTTCACATTTCAGCTGAATCTGATTCAGTAAAACTCTTTGTCCGCTTAACCAGCACATCAAACCATGAATCAGCATTAAATAGGTGGCATAGCTGAACATTCTTTTAGTCTGTTTTTGCTCGTAAATCACGATATAGGCGTAGTTTTCCTGAACAAATAATTGGCTAACAAAATCATCTAGAACCAAATTTAAGAATTGCAGAATATGTTGCAGAGCTTTTTCTAACGTCTCCGCATGCATCACCGATTGTGATAAAAGTTTAAAGCTGCCACGTCGCATAGGGTGGCTATCCATCCCAAAAAACTCGTCATTCATGACATCAGCTAGTTCAGTCCAAAGCTGGGCATATTGCGATACAGAAATACGGGCTTTACTGGATTGCATTAGCTCAGTTGGAATACCGGATTTGAGTAGGATATTCTGTGTGTTTAATCCTTGATGATGCGCAGACAGCAGTGCTTCATGCACCAGACTGATTGAGATTGTTCCCTTGCTGTAGTTTAAATCTTGTTCATTCATGTAGTACTGAGGTCCATGTTCAGTTCATTTGTGCGATAGATTGGACTGTCCGAATCCATCATTCAGGATGCAATATTTGGAAATTGTACTCTAGCTTGAGTGCATTTACTCTGCATCTTAAGTCGAGTGTTCATACAAAGAATTAACAGGAATATAAAATGAAAATTCAAGGAAAAGTATTTGTTGTAACAGGCGGTGCATCAGGTTTAGGTGCAGCCACAGCCACTTATCTGGTTGGTCAAGGTGCAAAAGTCATCATGGTCGATATGAACCAGGAACTGGGTCAGGAAATGCAGCACCGTTTAGGTGAGCAGTCAGTTTTCGTAAAACTGGATGTCACCGATGAGCATGCAGTCAAAGTTTTCTTTGAAAATATTGAACAGCAGTATGGTCAGTTAAATGGTCTAGTGAATTGCGCCGGTATTGCACCTTCTGCCAAAGTACTGGGCCGTGATGGTATGCATGATTTTGCCATGTTCCAACGCGTGTTGAATATTAATGTGAATGGCACATTCAATATGATTCGTTTTGCGGCAAGCTTGATGGCGAAATACTTATTACAAGCGGGTGAAGAAGAGCGTGGTGTCATTGTGAATACCGCTTCTGTGGCTGCCTATGATGGCCAGATTGGTCAATCGGCTTATGCTGCTTCAAAAGGTGCTGTGGTTGCCATGACTTTACCTTTGGCTCGTGAGCTGGCTCGTGAAGCGATTCGGGTGATGACTATTGCACCGGGAATTATGGAAACGCCTATGCTCAAGGCGATGCCACAGAATGTACAGGATGCTTTGGGGCAAATGGTGCCGTTTCCATCACGTTTAGCCAAGCCGGAAGAGTTTGCACATCTGGTGGGGCATATTTTTGAAAATAGTTATTTGAATGGTGAAGTGATTCGTCTGGATGGTGCGATTCGTATGCAGCCTAAATAACTTTTCGATTTTTTATAGAACATGATGATTTGCACAGCTGCGAATTTCTCATCGAATTTAAAGGGCTTTGTATAAGCATTGATTTTCTTTTGAAGGATCAAAAGAAACAAAAATCCTTTTCGAAACTGAAGATACGTCCCTGTATCTCAGTTTCGCAGGCGACATTCATGTCGCCGTCACCTACGTTCAAACGATCTCAATAGCAAAAAGCTTGAAGTAAATAAAATAGATATAGAAAGGGAAACTCAATGATTTTAAATGATGAACAAAAAATGGTTCAGGACATGTTGCGCAATTATTCGCAAAACAAGCTGAAACC
>JBLZXS010000271.1:1918-4715 GCA_050285325.1 Acinetobacter sp. | reverse complement strand
GACTTTGGCTTAAATCACCATCCTGAAGATGCACAAACTGTGGCCATCAATCTGAATGAAGTCTACAAAGTAGCTGCACGTAATTATCAGCAACTACCAGAAATCAATGAAATGAAAAAACTGCTTCGCATCAGTCGTAAATACAAATTCATTGAAAGTAACAAACAAGTTTATTCCGACCGCTTCCCGGCAGATGACGTGGCAGCAGTCACCAAAAACCGTGAAACATCAGGCAAACCAAGCCGAAATGTGAAGTGCTGGATCTTCACAAATCCAAATTTAGGGGCAAAAAAATAATGAGTGATTTTCAAGCCGGTCAACAGGTGGTTTATGTGGATGACTTTATGCCAGACACTGTGGAAGTTATTACAGACATCAAAGATGGATGGGTAATTTTTAATAATGGTTCGCGTGGTTGTATCTCTGCAATGATTCGCCCGGCCAATCAAACAGAAATTAAAAATGAAAAAAGATTATTGGAGAAAAATGCATGAGTGCTCAAACCCAAGATCAAAGCTATTTCAAAATGATTGCTGAACACCAGGATATTTCAGCACGTGCACTTCGTCTTCACACAATTTTAAATCAGCATCCATGCGTAAAGCATATGCCGACGGAAGCCTGCATTCTCATCAATGAAATGAAAAATATTGTCGACACTGGCAAAGCACAACCTGGTGGGTTGGAAACAGCAGAACTTAATTTTGATACTGACCTGCCTTTCACGGATCCAGAAGTAATCACTGCACATGACTTTCAAATTGGGGATACCGTTTGGATCTTTGATGAATTTGCACGCTTCAAATTTATTGTTAGCAGTCATCAGCGTTTTGAGGTGAAACAGATCGTTGGTAATGACCAGATTTATGTCTGCCACATTGAAGATCCAAAGCTCACATTCACAAACAACCAGAAATGCTTCACAGCACATTTCAGTCATTTTGCAAAAGTTACAGGGGAAGAATCATGCGTGGCGTAAATAAAGTTGTACTGGTGGGCACGCTTGGTGCCAATCCTGAAAGCAAAAGCTTTCCAAATGGTGGTTCAATCTGCAATTTCTCTATCGCAACGTCTGAAAAATGGCAAAACAAACAGACTGGTGAATGGATTGAACAAACTGAATGGCACCGTATCTCCATTAAAAACCGTTTAGGTGAAATTGCCCAGCAGTACCTGAAAAAAGGTTCAAAGGTTTATATCGAAGGCAAACTTCGTACTCGCTCATGGACAGATCAAAGCGGTCAGGAACGCTACACCACGGAAGTTCATGCAGAACAAATGCAAATGCTGGATTCAGCACCACAAGTAAATGGTTATTAAGGGGAAATAAAAATGGCTTTTTATAAAATTACAGATGCTGAATTACTTCAAAAAATTGATGCAATCATGGATAAACGTAGCGAATTCTTTAAAGAAATTAAAGATTTTGTTGAATTAATGGGCTTAAAACACTATTCAGCATCGAATAATTTGTATTTTGGCTGTCGCCTTTCTTTTGTGGGTATTCCAGCAAGTCAAGAATCTGAAATTGATCTAACTAAATGGAAAAAATCAAAGGTTAAAGGTCAATCTTATTTACGTTTACTTCCACGTAAGTCAAATAAGGAATTCCATCAATTATGGATGGATAACTATCCATCGGGTGAATTCCAATATGACCCTTTGTTGAAACTCATTATTCAAGAAGAATATTGCCCATTCACGAAAGGTGGCCTTGGTATTTCATGGCGTAAAGGTAAAGTTTTTTGTTTTGACACAAATAATTACACTCCTGTTTCTGAAGCAATCGAAATTTTGACAAGTGAATACAATGAATTGACTAAATCAAAGGATGATGAAGAATGAACGCTGCACTGAATCAATTCGATTCAAGTTTCTTACTTGCCATGAAGTATCAGTCTCCAGTGGTAACACTGGATGTGATCGTAAAGGACTTTTTACCGCATCTTAAAATTGAAACCGCAAAGAAGCGTGCAGCCATTCAGGACCTGCCCTTCCCGACGTTCAAAGCTGAAGAATCGAATAAAGCACCTTACATGGTGGCCATTGCTGACGTTGCCCTTTGGTTAAACAAACAAAGTCAGATCTCAAAACAAGATTGGTCAAATATGCACGCCTAAGCGCGTGCATTGAGGGTAAATAAATGAAAAATTATCAAATGATCAGTTTAAAAGACCAATTGCCAACAATCGGTGAAAAAGTCTTAATTTACAGACCACATGCACATTTACCGCCGGGTAATGATCCAAACTTTAAAATTGCCAAGTATATTGGTGAAGGTTTATGGATCGGAAGTCATTTTGAATATGAAATAACACACTGGTTACCATTGATAAAGCCCCAATAAGGGGCTTTCTTAATTAATAAACAAAAACAATATAATCAGATATTTATTTAACTTTGCAGCTGCTCATTAAAATAGTTTAAAAACTCTTTTTTGCCACCTTCATGGCTTCCACAAAATCCAATCGGTCACGACGGTTTTTCAAATTTACATAACGTCTCAAACTTTCCCAAGATTCATGCAAACTCACTTGCTGCAGCTGGGGAATGGTCAAGCCATCTTCAGCCAATCGGGTAATTCCTTCATGCCGTAAATCATGAAAACGTAAATCTTCAATACCATTCATTTTAATTGCATCACGCCAACGTGCAGCAAAAGATTTTGTGTTTAATGGAAGTAGCACCGACGGATCTGCAGTATTCAAATGAAGCATACGTTCACGCACATCAGATTTCATGATTTCCTGAATAACCTGTTCAGCCTTTTCAGTCACCAGGAATGATTTATGATTGC
>JBLZXS010000271.1:0-1908 GCA_050285325.1 Acinetobacter sp. | reverse complement strand
GATTTTTTAAATCAAAAACTTTCCACTCATGATGATGACGGTCATATTCATTTAAAAATAAACGTGTCAATTCATCTTCACGTCGGCAGGTGTAAATGGCCAACCATATAATTAAGTGCAAAGGCATGGCTGTTTTTCGCTGAATCCAACGCTTATAAAAATAATTGGTCAGCGTTTGCAGCTCATTTGATGTCGGTAAACGGTCACGTTTTTTGGATTTGGTGATCACACGTGCATTTCGTAGACCTTTCATCGCCTGTTCCAGCTCAAAAAGATTCACTTTTTCGCCCCACACTAAATCTGCATGGGTTAAAACGACTTTTAAATACTGTAAATCCTGTAAAGCAGTGCTTGATTCAATCGGATCTGCCGCAATCTCTGGATACCCTGCACGCCTTAAATATGTATGGTCTGTAAAATCTTTTCTGGTCAATTCACTGATTTTGACCTTTCCTATTGGCCAGTTTGTTAAAAAACGGATTCCCATGCGTTTTGATCGCCCAAAATCGACTACTTCCTTTAAATATTTTTCTAAAGCTTCTGCCAAGGTCATACCCTTTGAAATATTTGCAGAAATCATCAACTCAGGATTCAATTCAAGTTCATATTCACGCTTTTTAATCCATGCTTCAGCCAATTTTCTTGTACTAAAGGTCTTAGACTCTGTAAAATTCGGCAAATCCTGACGCTTAACACGCACCTGTGCCCTGTATTTTTTCACACCAGTGGACAGAATTCTTTCTGTAACTGTACCCATAAATTTGCACCCCGACCTAAAACCCATTTCACGGTGCAAATATGGTGCACCGAAATACCTAAATATGGGGAAATATGAGTAAAAATGCGAGTAAATGCAATATGCAAAATGTAGACAAACCTTTGAAAAATCCGCAACTTATTGAAAACTCAATAAAACCTCGTATTTCCGTTGCACCTATGATGGATTGGACCACCCGTGACTACCGTTTTTTTGCCCGCCTGTTTAATCCGAATATCATTATGTACACTGAAATGGTGACGACTGGTGCCATTCTATTTGGTGATGCGGCACGGCATTTGGACTATAACAACGAAGAACACCCGATTGTGCTGCAACTCGGTGGCTCGAATCCGAAAGACCTGGCAACCTGTACTAAAATGGCGCAAGACTGGGGCTACGATGAAGTCAACCTGAATGTCGGCTGCCCAAGTGACCGCGTACAAAACAATAAAATTGGCGCATGTTTAATGGCAGAACCTGACCTGGTTGCGGAATGTATTGCTGAAATGCGTAATGCCGTGGATATTCCTGTTACCGTGAAACACCGGATTGGGATTGATGACATGCAGTCTTATGAAGAAATGCTGCATTTTGTCGACACTGTGGCTAAAACCGGTTGTGACAACTTTATTGTGCATGCCCGTATTGCCCTGCTTCAGGGTTTATCGCCTAAAGAAAACCGCGATGTTCCGCCTTTACGTTATGAAGATGTTTACCGTTTAAAACAGGAACGTCCCAATCTGCTGATTGAAATTAACGGCGGGGTAAAAACCCTGGCTGAAACCCAAGCGCATTTAAAACATGTCGATGGCGTGATGATTGGGCGTGAGGCCTATCACAACCCCTATCTACTGGCTGAACTGGGACAATTGTGGAACCTGGAAGCACCTGACCGTTTGGATATTATGGCGCAAATGATGCCGTATATTGCCAAACGCATGCAGGAAGGTGCTCCGCTTTCCATTATTACCCGTCATATTTTAGGTTTATTCCAGAACCTGCCGGGTGCACGAAAATGGCGTCAGGCCTTAAGTGGCGGTAACGCCAAAACCTTAAAAGATGTCGAAACTGCATTGATCAATATTCAGGAAGCGATGCAACGTACTGAAGATTATTTGAAAGAAAATCAGAGTGATCTGGCTTCAAAT
>JBLZXS010000270.1:0-6053 GCA_050285325.1 Acinetobacter sp. | reverse complement strand
TTTAAGGCCTTATGCCAAGCGATTGGCTTGACTGATGTACCAGAAGATCCGCGATTTAACAAAAATTCAGGACGGGTGATACATCGTGAAGAATTGACCCAAATTTTACAGGATCATTTTTATACCCAGCCGGCAAAAACTTGGGTAGATCTGATTCATGCGGTAAAAGTACCGGTAGGTATGATTAATGATTTAAAGCAGACTTTGGAAGAAGAACAGGTCCTTGCCCGTGATATGGTCATTCAAATGCCGCATGCTTTGCGTGAGGATTACAGGTCTATTGGTTCACCGATTAAACTCTCCAAAACACCGGTAGAATACAAAAAAGCGCCACCCTGTTTAGGCGAAGATACCGATACCATTTTAAGTCAGTTTTTAAGTCCAGATGAAATTCAGGAGTTTAAAAACAAAAAGGTTATTCAGCAGCGATAAAAAGGTTTTCAGAATAAAAAGGAATCTTTTGATTCCTTTTTTATGTTAAGCAACTTATATCATGGAAGCTTTCATGTGTTTACGATCTAATACATCAAAAAACACCGTCATTAAACTAAAACCCAAACCCACGATGCAACATCCCGTCCATCCCCAATGATACCAGGCATATAATCCGGCCATAGAACCAATGGCTGCTCCCATAAAATACATGAACATATAAATAGAATGTTGTCTTGAGCGCGTTTCATCGGCTGAACGTAAAATTAAACTCTGATTTAACACATGCAAGACCGATATTGCCGAATAACCACAAAGTAAACCGATCACGTAAACCACTAAAGACTGTTGTGCGAAATACAGCATTACCCATTGAATAATAAGCAAAGCACAGCCCAAAACGGCCACAAATTTTTCATTGGCCTGATCAATCTGTTTCCCCGCCCATTTTGTAGCAAACACTCCGGCAGCACCGACAAATCCGAACAAACCTATATACAGTTCCGAGAACGAATAAGGCGGATTAGCCAACACAAATGCCATGGTACTTAAGGCAAGAATCATTGAGGCAAACGCCATAGCACCTACACAACCGCGGCGAATTAACTGCGGTGAATGCATGGCAATACTGAACATGGACTTATAAATTTGCAGCAGTTGCAAATTCTTATTGGGCGCGGCAGGAACAGGTAATTTAAAATACATCACCACGGCTAATAATAAGATCAACAGTCCGCTAGTGAGATAAACCAGGTGCCAATCAGAAAAAGTGGTAATAATTCCGGCATAGGAACGTGCCAGTAAAATTCCCAGGAATAATCCGCTCATTAATGTACCGATAATTTCCGACATTTTTTCTGATTCAACAATACTGGAAATAAATGGAATCAAGACTTGTGAAGCAATTGAAAAAGTGGTGGCAACAAATGTGAAAAAATACAGACTCCACAATTGCTGTGAAAATGAAATACAAATCTGAGCCAGACCACTGATTACCATTAAACTGATAATAATTTTACGTTTAGAATATTTATCGCCCAAAGGAATCAGGACAATCAGTCCCAATGCATAGGCAAACTGGCTGATGACTATCGTCACTGCCGACTGTTCAACCGTGACATTAAGTGACTTGGCCATTGCATAAATCAGCGGCTGATTATAATAGTTGGAACCCGCACAAACCCCGCAAGTAATCGCCATAATTAAGATAAAGCTGCGGCTAAATAAGGGTTGACTCATGAGATCTGTGCTTTCCGTACGATGATTTAAATTAACGATTAGAATTTATATTGTGCAGACAGATTTACTCGTGAAATATCTGCTGTTTTGCCTTCAAAGCTTTCACGTTCACCTAAATGATATTCCACACCTAAATCCAGATAAGGCCGCGGGGTATAAATCAGGTTAATTGCATGATCGGTTAATTGCTTATTATTGGTAATATTTGCTTTTGCATAAGCAGTGTCATCTTTAAATTTCATCCATGATGATGCAAGGTTACCACGCCATTGATCGTTAATTTTATGCGAGTAGCCGAGGGTCAGACTGTCAAACTCGTTCAGTAACAGCGAGTTATTATTTAGATCGACCGAATAGTCTCCGCCCATAGCTGCACCGTCACTACTAGAACCCTGAGTCGTATAAGATACAAATTTCTGATCACCCTCAACATGGTAATAATTGGCTTGAACAGATTGTTTTGGAGTAAATTTATAGCGCGCGCCTAAACCAATCCCCCAGCTGACTTTATCGATATCACGCTTATCCACTTCAGCGCGTTTTTCATTGATAAAGCCTTGCCCCATCAATAATACAGCCTGATTCTTGTAAATATATTTTGTAGTTAATGCAGGTAACTCAGAAGTACGATCACTGGCATATTCCAAGGCCAATTGTAATTTGTTGTTCGCATTGAAATTAAAATCACGACGAACTTGCGGTAAACGCGAAGTCGAAACACCCAAAAACTGGGTATAGTCGATACTTTCAGTCATAGTTTCCATGTTCGACATTAATGACCAGGTCTGACCCAAAAGCCAATCGTCAAAGCTGACATAGGCATGGCGGATTCTGAGTTTGCCATCACCTTTACCATTATCAACCCAGAAATCGGCTTCCAGTTTGGCTTTAACATCTTCACGACCTGCCAGATTTTTAATATCAAAGCCAATACGCGATGCTGCAATGGTGAAGTCAGAGCGCTTACCTTGAGCGGCATCAAATGGTACTTTATTAATTTGATTAGAAGTTCGTCCGCGTGCTGCTGTCGTATCTTTAAAATCTACTGCACCGTCCAAACGCAAAATTCCATACACATCCACATTGTCTGTCCAACTGCCGTTATTTTTTTGTGCTGCAGATTTAAGCTCCGTATTGAATTGTTCTTGCTGCTGAACCAATTGAATATTGGTATTTTTCTGGGCAGATACTTCCTGTTTTAAACGCTGTAATTCTGCTTCCAGCAAATTAATGCGCTGCTCTGTTGTCGAAGTTTCGGCAAAAGAAGTCCCGGTCACCGCAGCACAAGCTGCGGCTAAAATTAATTTTTTCATTATCTTCCTTAATAAATCAAATCAATGGTTTGAAAATAAAGTTATGCTGTGGTTCTCGCATCAATCAAGGCACAGCCAGTTTTTTGCTGCAGTTCTTCAAAACTCAAGCCGTCTACGATTTCAGTCACGAAGGCTTGATTGTCTTTTAAATCAATAATGCACAAGTCGGTATAAATCCGGTTCACACATCCTGCACCGGTTAAAGGATAGGTCAGTTCATTGACAATTTTGGGTTCATTATTTTTCGTCACATGTTCCATACACACATAGACACAGCGTGCTCCCACAGCCAGATCCATTGCCCCACCGACTGCAGGAACGGTATTGGCAGAACCCGTATACCAATTGGCCAGATCACCATTCACGGCAACCTGAAATGCGCCCAAAATACAGATATCCAAATGACCGCCGCGCATAATGTCAAAAGAATCCGCAGAGTGCATAAAGCTACCGCCACCTAACATGCTGATCAATTCCTTCCCAGCATTGATTAAGTCATCATCGGCCTGTTCTGGTGAAGTTAAAGCGCCAAAGCCTAAAACCCCATTTTCTGAATGCAAGATAATTTCATGTTCTGGTTGTAAATAACCCGCCACTTTGGTCGGCAAACCAATTCCCAAATTGACATAAGAACCTGGTGCAATATCATGGGCCACGCGTTCTACGATTTGTTCACGGCTACGTTTTTGGATCGTCATTTAATATCTCCGACTTTAACTACATGCTGAACAAAAATACCCTGCGTTACGATTGCTTCAGGATCTAACTGGCCCAGTTCAACCACTTTATGCACTTGAGCAATCGTGGTTTTGGCTGCTTTGGCCATAAGCGGACCAAAGTTTCTGGCCGCTTTGCGATAGACCAAGTTGCCCCAACGATCGGCCTGATCGGCGTAAATCAAGGCATAATCTGCATGAATGGGATATTCAAGCACGTAATTTTTTCCATCAATACAGCGCGTTTCTTTACCTTCAGCAATTTTAGTACCGTAACCTGTAGGTGTGAAAATTGCCCCGAGACCAGCCCCCGCTGCCTGAATTCGACAAGCTAAATTGCCCTGCGGGACTAAATCTAGCTCGATTTTTCCTGCTTTATATAAATCTTCAAAAACAGTCGAGTTGTTGGCTTTAGGAAACGAACAAATCATTTTTTTAACCAATCCGGACAGTAAGAGATTGGTTAAACCACGGTCACCCGAAGCTGCATTATTATTAATGATGGTTAAATCTTTCGGACCAAAATCAATAAGCGCTTCAATCAGCTCTATAGGTTGCCCTGCCAAGCCAAAACCGCTGGTCATAATGCGTGCACCATCTGGTATTGACTTCAGTACTGTCTCAATATCCGTTGTGACTTTATTAATCATGCTGTTCCCTAACACTGTATATACGTTTGAAGAATGAAATTAGTCTGCTTTTTGTGGGTCAAATAAACGGTCTTTAATAAAGAAAGCCGGAATTAAACCACACAGGAAGTAAGCCACACCCATAATCAGCAAACCTGTACCAATTGATCCACCCTGGGCAAAATAACCAATGGTCAGTGGAGCCAATACCGCACCTAAACGGCCGACGTTATAGGCGCCACCTACTGCGGTACCGCGAACTTTGGTAGAGAAGCTTTCAGTCATGTAAGTCGCATTAATGCCATACGGAATGCCGTATAAGAAACCGAAGAACAACATCAGCCATAAAATATTGTCAGGGCTATTACCAAATACAATGACGGGAATAAAAATAGCTGTACCGACTGTACCGAAAGTAAATACTGCGCGACGACCGATTTTATCGGCAATGATGCCTGCAATGACTTTAGTACACATCATGATCAGGAATGTTCCAATCATGTAGGTTGTCATTTCTTTGAATTTAATCCCCAGATCTGACTCTAAATATGCCGGCAACCAGTTACTTACCCCGTAATAACCGAATTGTAAGAATGCTGTACTGAATGACCATAAGATAAACATGCGGCGGCTGAGGGCATCTTGAAAGACCATATTGAAAGTGTTTTTAGGTTTTTCTTCGACAATACCGCTTGCCTTTGCTGCTAGGCGTTTACGACGAGATTCAAGCCAAGATTGCGGCTCAGGAACCAAGAAGTACATTGCCACCGCAATAACGATTGGAATAATCGCGATGTAATATAAATATCTCCAGCCAAATTCTGGCAATAACCAGCCTGCTAAGAGCGTTGCAACCACAGAACCTAAAGTCCATCCCGTCATCAGGCCTGCCAATACAGTAGAGCGGTATTTGGTTGGAACATATTCTGCCATTAAGGTATTACAGGCAATATAGAGTGCACCTAATCCAATGGCTGAAATAAAACGCAACCATTTAAATTGTTCATAACTTTCCGCAAAACCGAGCCAGCAGGTAAGTAAGGAGAACAAGGCAATTGCAATCACAATAACGCGTACCCGTCCGAACCTGTCACAGGCCCAACCCCCAAAAAAACCACCAATGGCCATACCAGCAAGCGTCCAGCTGCCTAAAGCACCCGCCTGAATACTACTAAGTGAAAATTCCTGTTTTAAACTGGTCAAGCTGTAGGATAGAAATGCAATATCGGCACCATCTACCAGCAAAGCTAAAAACGAAAAAATAAAGGCGATAATCCATATTTTCTTTTTTGGTGCAGCGTTGCTGTCTAATATGATCTGCTCTGAACTTACTGTCATCAGATGTTCCCTATTATTCTTCAAGCACTCCTGTGCTCTACAAATTTTTTAAAAAATTTATGTCATATTCAGACTTATTAAAAAACCTTGCTTCAGCTGTGTTCTGGTTTAAAATAGCCAGTAAATACGACACTAATAAATCATTTTTTAATTAAAAATACAATTAAAGTAAAATATAATTTCTTATGGCGAAATATAATTAACAATATTGATTTTTAATTTCGTTAAAAAATCTAAACAAAAATAAACCAGTACAATTTACTGGTTTACTTACTTTTCCATTAATTACAGAACGCAGCAATGCCGGTTTGTGCACGCCCCAGAATCAGGGCATGCACGTCATGGGTGCCTTCATAGGTGTTCACCACTTCCAGATTGACCAGATG
>JBLZXS010000269.1:0-3795 GCA_050285325.1 Acinetobacter sp. | reverse complement strand
ACTACGAAAAAGTCCGTCAGCTTGTCGTCGATTACTGGGGCGAAAGTTTTCTTCAATACTATCATTTAGGTGATCTGATCTCAGAGAACTGCTGGCTCAGGAGCATCTGCAGAAAACACCGCAAGGCTTTTTCCTATCTTGAGCACTTCATCGTATTAAAATCTCTTGTTCCAGAGCAAAATCCAATTGAAACATATAAGCAATATATTGACCTAGCATCAATGGATCTAAAGGAAGAGGCTACCCCAATATGTGTTAACAATAAAGTAGATAGGATGTTATCTGAAGATCAAAAACAATGGACAAAATCAATTCAAAAAAATTCTGTTAAACAGGCACGTCAATGTGACCAAGCATTGTATGCTCGCTTATACCGTAATAATAAAGACTGGCTGTTACAAATCAATCAAACCGCTGTCATGGCACCACTCTCTCCACCCAAGCCACGTGTTGACTGGGTAATTCGGGATCGTCATTTTGTAAAACAATTAATCAAGATACATGATGAGTTATTAGAAGACCTAGACTCACCACAATGGACTAAAAAATTTCTGATCAAACAACTAGGTCACATCAGTATGATTGAAAAAAACTGGCATTTTCTGCCGTTGACCAAAGCATTTTTAGAGCGCTACGCTGAGTCGGTCGATTGTTATCAAATACGTCGTCTGACTCGGACATATATTCATCAAATAACTGAAAATACATACTATCCACAGAGTATTTTTTTACGTCTTGCAGGACTAAGTTCACAAAGATTGACACCTGAAGCACATCGATTTTTTAATAAAATTTGGGGAAATAAAGAATGAGTGATTGTCGAATCGAGTATTTACCGGATGATATAGTTTATTATACTGCGACAGACATTCGTTTACGTCGTAATAATCAAACTCGGTTTGATATTTTGACCTATTTGTTCAATCCGAAAATTAAGCGTTTGATTGAGCTTAGATTACCGATCGAGAGCGTTCTTCTCTACCATTATAAAACCACAATCGCAGATCATTCCCCAAAAAAATTATTTGATCATACACTTAAAAACGTAAATTTTACAACGCTCAAAACTATCGTTTTATCTGGGGATGAGCATCAAAAGATACATCAAGGCCGGATCTGTTTTGAATTTGATTCCTACTCAGAAGAATTAAAGAAAAATATTACTATTCAAATACCTAAACTTGTTTTAGCTCGAGATCTATTCTTTTCTCACCCATATCTTTTACGTGCTGCACTTTTTGCAGAAAATTATTCTACTGATGTTACCGTAGATTTAAATGACACTGCAGTGATCAATATTTATATTGCACAAAATAAAAAAATCTTGAAAAAGGATCTCTCTGATCCTTATTTCTTAAAAAAATTAGCTTTGATTTTATTGCAACCTGATTTAAACCGAGCCTTCTTAAGTATTTATAAACGAACCATTGAAAATCAGAAATCATGTGAAAGCTTCAGTTTTGATATGGATGCTCCAAAGATCAGTAATATTGATTTAGATGTTGACGGTATTTATCAAAAAGACAGTGGTATCTACATAATAGAGCGCATTATCTCCTTCAAAAATATTGATGCTAAAATTGATCGTCCTGTTCAATTTCATTCCAACTCACAAGAGATCATCATAAAGGTAGAAAACTTACAAGAAAACGGTTCTAAAACCTCAAAAATACCAAGTGATGATAAAACACAGCTAGATCAAAAATCTGATGCTGATATTGATAAAGAATCCTCCGTACTAATGAATATTACTGGAGAAATTTATACGATGAAACAACTGCAAATTGCAGTAAAAAAATCATCCACCAAGAAAGCAAAACAAAAACGCCAGAAAAAAGTGAATGATAGAAAAAAACAGGAAGAGGCATTCGCGGGTGGAGAAGCGAATATTGAAGGGACTCGTCCCGGATTGACCACGCAATCAAAAACGTTAATAAAATCAGTAACACGTCAAGACCTAATCAGAATGTTAAGTGAAATCAGGAAAAAGGGGTATAAGGTTAAAAAAATTTACAGTGCACCTTTTAAAAAATATGCACGTTTTAGAAACCATAAGTTTGCCAATAATCAACAGCGCTACTTTTATGTATATCAAGTACTAAATATGCAAAATCATGCGCAATTTTACCTATGTGAAATTGACACTTCAGATGGAAAAAAGAATATTTCTACCCTAGTGATCAAAGCTGACGAGAAAGCTAAGTTATTATTAGAAAAAGAATTAGCTCGATTCAATAATGTAATACTTGCTCAATCACTCAGTTGGCCTAAAAAGTTCTTATCTGAGATACGAGGTATTACAGAATTCATCACCATTAATCATCCTTCTAGAAAAGACTATGTCCTCCCACAAGCTTATTATGCAGACTGGGCACAGCGTATCCTGGAAAAAATACAATTTTTCTGATTACTTTACTGAATTTTAAAATAGCATGATGAGTAGCCCAGCCTTCAACATATAAAGCAGGGTCAAAAATCACGAATGAAAGAGGCCAGATCACATATTTTGGCTCTATACTATTGCCATATTTTATTTATTTTCACGGATCTTGAGAGCTTATATGACCAAACTGAAATGTTTTAAAGCCTATGATATTCGCGGAAAACTCGGCAGCGAATTGAATGAAGAAATTGCCTATAAAATTGGCCGTGCTTACGGTCAAATCTATCAACCAAAATCAGTCGTCATTGGTTGTGATATCCGCCTAAGCAGTGAAGGTCTTAAACAGGCCACGATTCGCGGTTTAAATGATGCTGGCGTCAATGTTTTAGATTTAGGCATGACCGGCACTGAAGAAGTCTATTTTGGCGCCTTCCATCTCGATGTACAAGGTGGCATCGAAATTACGGCCAGCCATAATCCTATGGATTATAACGGCATGAAATTGGTGCGTGAAAATGCACGTCCTATAAGTGCTGATACTGGACTTAAACAGATTCAGGCTCTAGCTGAAACAGAAAACTTTATTGAGGCTTCAAAAAAAGGCAGCACTGAAAAATACAATATTCTGCCTGAATTTATTGAACACTTAATGACTTACATTGATGTTGCAAAAATTCGTCCAATGAAACTGGTGGTGAATGCCGGGAATGGCGCTGCAGGTCATGTCGTTGATGCGATTGAAGATAAATTTAAATCACTGAATGTACCGATTGAATTTATCAAAATTCATCATGAAGCAGATGGTACTTTCCCAAATGGTATCCCTAACCCATTACTGGTCGAAAACCGTGATAGTACGCGTAATGCCGTAATTCAGCATCAAGCAGATATGGGGATTGCCTGGGATGGTGACTTTGACCGTTGTTTCCTCTTTGATGAGAAAGGTCAATTCATTGAAGGTTATTACATCGTGGGTCTGCTTGCACAAGCCTTCTTACTGAAACAATCCGGTGAGAAAGTCGTTCATGACCCTCGCCTTGTTTGGAATACCTTAGATGTGGTCGAGCAGTATCAAGGTATTGCTGTGCAATCAAAATCAGGTCATGCATTCATTAAAGATGTGATGCACGAACACAATGCGGTTTACGGTGGCGAGATGAGTGCACACCATTATTTCCGTGATTTTGCTTACTGCGATAGTGGCATGATTCCATGGTTATTGGCCGTTGTAGTTTTATCCGAGACTAAAAAATCATTATCCAGCCTGGTCAAGGAGATGATTTCGAAATTCCCATGTTCGGGTGAAATCAACTTTAAAGTTGCTGATACTCAAACGACGATTCAAAAGATTTTTGATCACTTTGCCGATCAAAATCCTGCGATTGATGATACAGATGGTGTCAGCCTAAATT
>JBLZXS010000268.1:0-3551 GCA_050285325.1 Acinetobacter sp. | reverse complement strand
GAAAATTTATATTCATTTAAGAAAACTTATTTAATATGGTCTAGAAAGTTTTGATTCTCAGTAGCCGTATGTATCAACAAATTAAACAATGGGCCAAAACGCTTAAAAAAGATATTGTGGTCGTTTGGCTGGTGGCTAAAGATCAAAGGACGCCTGTTTGGATCAAAATATTGGCACTGATTATTGCCGCATATGCGTTATCGCCGATTGATCTGATTCCCGATTTTATTCCAGTACTTGGCTATCTGGATGATATTATTATTGTGCCCTTAGGGTTGTTATTGGTGATTAAGCTTACACCAAAAGAAATCATCGAAGATTGCAGAATTCGTGCCTCGCTATTGGCGGAACGGCCTGTCAATCGCTGGGCAGCAGGCGTAATCATTTTAATCTGGCTGCTCTTTCTCGGCTATTTAGCCCTGTATTTTATCAATATGCAGAAATTGTAATAACTGGTTTATATAAAGACTAAAAATATAAGATTAAGTATTTGAAATAACTAATTTTTATATAAAATGTATCTTGCTGGAAAAACCGCTTGAATTCTGTGCAAAAAAGCGTAATATCACCTTGCTATCCAATCTGGATGGTGAATTAAAACAGGTGAGTAAAATGGCAAAGAAAAAAGTATTGCCAGAGGTTGTGATTCACAATTTTGTGGCAAAACACATGCATGAGGTCAACAAAAGCCAGGTGTTTGTAGACCGAAAGAAAAATGCAAAACGTGGCTATGACAAGCACAAAAAAGGGAGATACTCAAATGACTATCTCCCTTTTTCTTGCACGGTATTTGCTCTTCTATAACCCTATTTTAAGCACCCACGATACGGGTTGCAGATTTCACCATATCCGCCAGACCATGAGTCTTAAAGTAATATTCCATCCAGCTTTTTACGATCAATGGGTTATCCATTTTTAACACATGTTCCAGTTGCTGTTGTGCATCGCTCATCGGCACATGACAAATCGCTTTACGCACCCGCAAAATATTGCTTGAACTCATCGACAGGGTATTAAAGCCCATCGCCATCAATAACACTGCCGCTAATGGATCACCTGCCATCTCACCACAAATACTGATCGGTTTATCATATTTATGACATTGCTGAACCAGGCGTGTTAATGCGCGTAATACCGCAGGATGGAAATGTGAATAGACGTTGGCGACACGCGGGTTGTTACGGTCAACCGCCAGTAAATATTGGGTTAAATCGTTAGAACCGACCGAGAAGAAATCGACTAACTCGGCAAATTCTTCAATTTGTAAAAGTACGCTCGGTACTTCGACCATAATGCCTATTTTCGGTTTGGTAATTTTAACCTGTTCTTCTTCCTGAACCGCTGCCCAATCACGCTCAAGCAAGTACAAAGCTTCTTCAACTTCGCTGACACTGGTCACCATCGGCAACAAGATATGCAAGTTGTTTAGCCCGATACTGGCTTTGAGCATGGCCCGAATCTGCGAGGAGAAAATTTCCGGATGATCCAGGGTAAAGCGGATACCACGCCAACCAAGGGCTGAGTTTTCTTCTTCGATGGAAAAATAAGGCAGGTCTTTATCGGCACCAATATCTAAAGTTCGCATCACCACCGGTTTATTGGCAAAGTGACTGAGCTGTTGGCGGTAAATGGCACGCTGTTCTTCTTCGCCCGGGAAGCGGTCACGCAGCATGAATGGAATTTCAGAGCGGTATAAACCGACTCCTTTCGCTCCACGTTGCACACCGCGCACTACATCAATCATCAAGCCGGTATTCACATACAGTTTGACCGCGACTCCATCCGGGGTAATCGCATCCTTGGTTTCATACTGCTTTAAATCTTTGGCAATCTGTTCTTCTTCTTTTTGAATCTCTTTATAGCGGGTTCGCAAACGACGCGGGGGATTGATAAACACCCGACCTTGATGCGCATCGACAATCATCTCGACATCATCAAGCGTGTTCACCGGCAACTCAGTCACGCCTACGACCGTTGGAATACCGAGAGCACGTGCCACAATCACCATATGTGAATTCATCGCCCCTTCAGTGGTGACAATCGCGGCAATTTTATCGACCGGTAATTCGACCAAGGCCGCAGTGGAAATTTCCTCACCAATCAGAATGCTTTCATCGGTCAGTTCGCGATGACTGGCATCGGCTTCTTGCAAGAACGCTAAAATGCGACGCCCCAGATCTTTCAGGTCGGAAACACGTTCGCGTAAATAGTCATCTTCCATTTGCGCAAACAGGGCAATATGGGTGTCAATCACAATTCGAACCGCGCCTTGTGCCCAGTTGCCATCACGAATTTCAGACTTGATTTCGGCGGGCAGCGCATTTTCATCCAGCATGCGTAAGAACACGCTAAAGAGGGCGCGTTCTTCTGCCATTAAGGCATCTTGCATTTTTTCATCAAGCGATTGAATTTCTTGTCGAACTGAATCAATGGCATGATCCAGCAGTTCTAGCTCTTCACTAATGTCATCCGCTTCACGATCAGGAACTGAGGCCAAGTCGGCAGGAGGATACAGAATAACTGCTCGTCCTAAGGCAATGCCGCCAGAACCTGACACACCTTGAAAGGTTTTATACGCGGGCAAACTGCTGGGTTTACGGAACACATCAATATTGCCGACTGCATGTGCATGCGCAATGACACCGGAAAGTTGCGCACACAAGGTCACCAGAAAGGATTCTGCCGCTTCACTAAAATCTTGAGATTCTCTATTTTGAACGACCAGTACACCCATTACCTTACGGCGGTACATCACTGGAACACCAAGAAAAGAGTTGTAAATTTCTTCTCCAGTTTCCGGTAGATATAAGAAGCGTTCATGCTTCGGTGCATTGTCTAAATTGACGATTTCTTCACGTTGCCCAACCAGACCGACCAAGCCTTCGCCGGTATGCAGTGAAACGTGTCCGACGGCCTCAGATTTTAAACCTTTAGAAGCCATCAGCAAGTAGCGCTGGTTACGTTCGTCCAGCAAATAAATGGAGCAGACATCAACCTGCATGGCATTTGCCACCTGATTGACCATAATGTCGAGTGATTCATGCAAACTGGTGGACGCATTGATTTCTTGTACAATACGTCTTAAGGTGTCCAGTTGCATATTCGACATAAAATCTGCTCCAAAATAAGTTTAAATCTGTTTTATTTATAACAAGATGCTACTAAAAAATCTGCATTTTCATGCGATTTTTTTATGCTTATCTGGACGGTAACTGGTTACACAGCTCCACCATCGCTTTTCGGTATACATCGCGTTTAAAATTCACGACCTGTCCTAATGGATACCAATAACTTACCCATTGCCACTGGTCAAACTCGGGTGGATCCGACAAATCCAGCTGAATATTTTTTACTGGCGCTGTCAGTTTGAGTAAAAACCACTTCTGTTTTTGACCAATACACACCGGGTCTGAATCCGAGCGTATATACCGCTGCGGCAAACGATAACGTAGCCAACCTTTTGTTTGTGCTACCATTTGAACATGTTCGGGCAATAAGCCAACTTCTTCTCTCAGCTCACGATAAAGTGCCTGTTCAGGGGTTTCTCCATA
>JBLZXS010000267.1:0-3937 GCA_050285325.1 Acinetobacter sp. | reverse complement strand
AAAGCGGAACAAGCTGTGCAAACAGCATTTGCGACGTATCGTTTAGACTTAGCTGCACAAGCGATTTACGAGTTCATTTGGAATGAATACTGTGACTGGTATGTTGAATTAACTAAGCCTGTTCTAAATGACGAAAACGTATCGGTTGAGCGTAAAGCTGAAGTACGTCGTGTTCTTCTTTCTGTAATGGAAGCGTCTTTACGTTTAGCACATCCGTTGATGCCTTACTTAACAGAAGAAATCTGGCAAACACTTGCGCCGAAACTGAACATTGTTGGCGAAACGATTATGCTTGCACAGTACCCTGTTGCTGACCAAGCGTTAATTAACGAACAAGCTGAAGCTGATATGCAATGGCTTCAAGGCTTGATTGGTGCGGTACGTAACATCCGTGGTGAGATGGGTCTAGGTAATGCTCGCTTGTTGCCTGTACTGCTTCAAAACACGACTGATGCGGAAAAAGCTCAAATCGCGCGTATTGAACCATTGTTTAAAGCATTAGCAAAAGTTGAAAGCATTACTTTCCTTAGCGATGCTGAACAACCGCCATTGTCTTCATCTTCAGTAGTGGGTCATGTGTCTGTATTCGTTCCTATGAAGGGCTTAATTGACCCTAAAGCGGAATTGGGTCGTTTGCAAAAAGACTTAGACAAGGTTCAAAAACAGCATGACCAAATTGCGACTAAACTTGGCAATGAAGGTTTTGTAGCAAAAGCGCCTGCTGCTGTGGTTGAAGGCGAGAAAGTTAAACTTGCTGAGTTTGCTGACCAATTAGCGAAGATTAAAGCGAATATGGAGCAGATTGCGGCGCTGTAATGTATTGTTAGTTTGATCTAATTTGTGTATAAAGGGCTGATTATTCAGCCCTTTATTAATTTAAAAACAATGAAATATATTCAAAGAATCAGTGCAAAATTAGACTTCCTTAATCAGGATATAAATATCAACCTAAAAGGACGCAATTTAATTCTCACTGGTAAAAATGGAGTTGGTAAAACTAGATTTTTGAATCAACTAAATGCTGTGGTACTCAATAAGTTAGTTCACGAGATTCCACATTTACCTCAACATCACTATTCATGTAAGCAACAAATAATTCAAATAATAAATTCAGAAATTTCACACCTACCATCTAATAACATATATCAAAATTATTTGGAAAATCTAGAATCTCTATTAATTAAAACAGATAGTTATAACATTATTGAAAATAGAAAATTTGTAGAAATTGCAACAAAATTAAAAGATATTATCATCAATCATCACAATTTCTCAAGTGATGAGAACTTCAGATACAGGCATTCCCAGATACATGAGATTGATCATTATTTTAATGAATTAGGCTATATGAATTCTCATGAACATATTAATTTGGTCGTAACTGGCATTGGTAACTTGAGCGAAAATATTCAAGCATCAAAAGTAACATTTAACTTCTTCCCAGCTCATCGACAATCACAAATTACTGCATCCACAAATACAACAGACTTAAATCAATATATTAATACAGCAAAACATGAGTATTCTTCAAAGTTAGGACAGTTTCTTGAGCAATATTTATTGAATATCAAAATTGAGAAGTCACTTGCTTTATCTGAAGAACAAGATACGAATCATGCGGGTCAAATAGATCAGTGGTTTAAAAAGTTTGACGAGGATTTAAAATTTTTATTTGAAGACTCAACAACTCAATTGAAGTTCGATTATAAATTAAGAAAATTTAGTTTATTGCAATCCTATCGTGAGTTTACTTTCCAATCATTGTCCTCAGGATTTACTGCGATATTTGATATTTATAGTGATCTGTTAATGAGATCAAGATTATTAAATATTTTACCAAATGAATTAAATGGGGTCGTGCTAATCGATGAAATAGATGCTCACTTACATATTTCGCTTCAAAAGAAGATTCTCCCATTTTTAAGCCAATCTTTTCCTGAAATTCAGTTCATTGTAAGTACACACTCTCCATTTGTTATCACGTCAACGAATAATGATACTGTTGTCTATGACCTTTCGACTGGAGATTTTTTTGAAGAGGATTTGAGTTTTTTTTCACATGAATCAATTATTAAAGAACTTTTCCATGTTAAAGATGAAAATGAAAATCTAAAACAGCTATCTGATAAACTTTTACAGTTTATAAACTCAGAAAACTCAACTCAAGACCTGAATGAAATCCAACATTTATTAAATGAAATTAATAAGGATTTTGAAAAACTATCCGTTGAGTTTCAACTTCAGTATATCGTCGCAAAAAATAAGCTTGCTAAGTTAAAACATGAGGGCAATTAATTCATGTTTTCTGTTGAACGACCAAGTGATTTTCCTAAAAGCTTAACCAAATCTACTAAAAACTATCGTGCCGCTGACGTAGTTGAAGAACTTCAAGATATATTCTTCGCTAAATGTTATCTATGTGAAAGACACGGATTCCCTGACGTAAATATCGAACATCGTGACCCGCATTTAGGCGATGATACAAAAAAATATGACTGGCATAATCTTTTTTATGCCTGTGTAAGATGTAATAGTATTAAGGGCGATACACATACAAATATTTTGGATTGTTGCCAATCTATTGATGTATCACAAGCAATTGAATTACATTGCCCTCTTGTCAACAATGATGCCCATCTAGTAAGTGTAACTTTAGGAAATTTACCTAACAGTCTAGAAATTTCCTCAACTATTGCACTTCTTGAAAGATGCTTTAATGAAACCAATACAGCACTAAGAGGTATAAGTAGACATTCTTTAATAAAAGAAATTCAACGATACCAAGTTCAATGGTCAATTTTGAAAAATAAACTACTCTATCCTGAATTACCTCTTACTAAAAAAGCAAAGGCTGATCTTATAGAACAATTAAAGGCTATGTGTGATAAAGAATTTCCATTTTCAGCGTTCTGGAAATGGGCAATTACACGTGATGATGATTTATCAAAAATTGTAGGTAATGTTTTTTAGTTTACCCTCACCCCAACCCTCTCCCATAGGGAGAGGGAGCGTCATGTGATCTTATATTTGCTTGAGTTTAGAAATGAATATTCCCTCTCCTTTCAGGAAAAGGTTAGGGAGAGATATTCTTCAACTCCTCACATACTCGCCACAAATCCTCCAACACCACATCCATCTGCCCCAAAACATCATGATTCCAATACCTTACAACGGTTAAACCCAAAGCCTCTAAAAACTTCGTGCGTTCAGCGTCATATTCAATGGCATCATCTATTCCATGCTGACTACCATCCAACTCAATGACTAAACCAATTTCATGACAGTAAAAATCCACAATATAAGGTTTGATCACATGCTGACGACGGAATTTAAGGTTCATAAATCACTTGGCACGTAGAATTTGCCACATGAGGTGTTCTGCATCGGTGGCAGTGTGGCGCATGGATTTGGTGAATTCTAATAGTTGGGGATCTATTTTCATTTTTATTACCCTCTCCCTAGCCCTCACTTGCGCTTCGATTTAAAGCAGTGCTTTAAAACTTGCTCAGGAGAGGGAACGTTCATTATTAAATTACATGATGACATCTAATCAGATGCAACTCCCTCTCCCTTTGGGAGAGAGTTGGGGTGAGGGAAATTAGAGAGGGAAAAAAACTTAAAGCACCTGATGCTCCAACAACATCTCCAACCCACTCTCTTTCCCCATATACATGAGTCTTTGCTTTTCAGCTTTAAGCTGTTGCTTCACCGCAGACACATCCGCATCAATCTGCTTATACAAATCTGCAATATTGAGTTGCCCTTTTGACTTACTCACCGCAATTTTGGCTTTATTTGACCAAACAAGCGAATCTATCAATTCTTGAATCTGTTTTTTTAATGCTTGGCTTTGTGCTTCTAAAGCCTGTTGGTAAAACTTCACTTGCTCTGTACTTAAACCTTTATTTGAACCCTGTTTACTTTGTTCCACTTCAAG
>JBLZXS010000266.1:0-5562 GCA_050285325.1 Acinetobacter sp. | reverse complement strand
CGAACCAGGGACCTGCGGATTAACAGTCCGTCGCTCTACCGACTGAGCTATTGGAGAATCTGCATGCGATTATAAGGGGATTTTGTAGAGGGTCAAGCTAAAAGTGTCATGATTCCTTAATTTTTCTACTGTATGCTTTTTATTTAGACAAATAAATCGAAAATGTTAAAAAAACTTGCACAGCCAAAAGCGGCTTGTTAGATTAAATGCATAACAGAGCGTTTGAATGAAAGTTCAAACAGTGTGGATTTAAACCAACTTGCCAGCACTAAAATGGCTAAACAGGAGAAAGCGAATGCATACGCTGACGATTGCCGAAATTTTTTCAAATTTATCTTTTTATCAAGACAATTACCTTTCAATTATTCAAAATCCAGAGCGTTATCAAACTGCTGTTGAAGATGCGTATATCCAGGTCTGGCCGGTAGGCACTCAAGCCTTATATCTGGGTGATTTATTGCAGCTCTGGTTTAGTGATAAATGGTTGATTGATTCACCTTGCCAATTGCTTCTTGATAGTTATTCCAATGGCCGTAAACAACCTTTGCAACGTGATCATGATCTATATTTATATCAATTGAATGGCAGCGCCTTAACTGGACGAAATAACTCTAAAGTGTGGTCAGTATCGGAACAGAAGAAACTCTCGGTTTCACTCGATAGCGTATTTAAATATTTATGTATTTATAAAGGCACTTCACGTCCAGAAGTCGATTTTCCAGCGCTAACGAAATCATTTAAATCAGCAATCTAAGCCTAAGTAAACTATAGAGCTTAAGCAGTTAACTTAAGCTCTTTTTATTACCTTTTTTAAATCCAAATTAAGCCTTAGCGGATAATCATGCACGTTGCAGTGGCATGAGCATAAAGCTTGCCATCTTCATCGATAATTTTACCTTCAGAAATCCCCAGATTTTTACTGATGTTAATGACGGTGCCTACAGCAAGCAGTTGTTGATCTTTGGGGATAGGTCGGCACATTTTAATATTTAAATCGATGGTGCCATAACCGACACCAGCTTCCAGCATACTGTGAACTGCACAGCCAGTAACTGAATCCAGCACGGTTGCTGCAAAACCGCCGTGTACGCCCCCTAAAGGATTTAAATGACGGTTGTCCGCTTTCACTTTGAAACGAATACTTCCTTCTGTGACTTCATAAGGTTGCATTGGCATGGTTTCACTGATACTTGCAGCTGGAACTTTTCCTGCACACATGGCTTGTAGAAGTTGCAGTCCTGTCATTTCTTTTGGATTCATTGTCGTTATTTCCTTATTGATACCTTTATTTATTAATCAGTTCCAAAAAGGAACCTATACTTCAATTAAGCAAAATTTAACCATGTCGTCAACACTCAGCTTTGAGTTGATTCATGCAAAATGCATGAACATGCTAGATGTTGTGTTAACCAATAGCACTCACCTAGAGTCAAAAGGTATGGGGGAAGAATCATTTTTCCATTTGATTTGAAATATATGTTCATCTATCTAAAATAATGAATAAGGTAACTGTTTTAAAATTCTTTAATAAAACTTACACAGAGATGAATTTGTCATTTATATATAAAAGAAACAATATTTTAGATATTTTTGCTCAGTATTAACGTAATCAAGGAAATAACAATGAATGTATCCTGTTTATGCGGTAAAACTAAGTTTCAAGCAGAATTAAAAAATCATGATGTACACGCCTGCCACTGTTCCATGTGCCGTCAGCAGTCAAGTGGTGTAATGATGAGTGTAGATGTAGAGCCAGACAGTTTAAAGTTTGAAGACCAGCAATATTTAACGCTATTTCAATCTTCTGAATGGGGAGAGCGCGGTTTTTGCAGTCGCTGCGGCACCTTGCTTTTCTGGCGTACGCAGGATGGTAGTTATTGCAACATTAATGTCTTTGCCATGCAGGAACAGCCGAAAGATTTAAAACTGACTACAGAAATTTATATTGATAATAAGCCCGATTTTTACCAGTTTAAATATTCTACAGAGCAGCTCACTGAGGCTGATGTGATTGCATTATTTTCTAAAGATGAAGCAGAGGAATAATAGATTTATGCATAAGCATTGAATTTATGCATAGCTATTTCTTATAAATTGAATCAGTAAATCTTTATAGATTTAAAAAGTTAGATTGGCTATATCTAAAACAGGCTGTTGAATAGGGATGCTCAACCATGCTGCTTAAAATTTGCATCGCCATGCTGGCTTTTGCTGCCAATTCGGTGTTATGCCGTTTGGCGTTGGCGGATCAATACATTGATCCAATGAGTTTTAGCCTGATACGGGTATTTAGTGGTGCTGCCGTTTTATTGCTGCTCTACCTATTTTCTGCACAAAAAGCCAAAATTGAGTGGAGTGTTAAAAACGGTTTTTTCCTTGCTTTGTATGTTGTGGCCTTTTCATTGGCTTATCTGCATATAGATGCAGGTGTAGGCGCATTGCTTTTATTCGGTACGGTACAGTTAAGTATGGTCGGTTATGGTTTGTGTCATGGTGAAAAAATCAATATTCAGCGTGGTACAGGGTTGGGCATCGCAATTCTTGGTATTTGCATTCTCTTGCTTCCGGGCGCTGCTGCACCCAATCTAGTTTATGCAGCCATGATGGTACTTTCAGGAATAGGCTGGGCCATGTACAGCATTGCGGGCAAGAATATGCAAAGTCCGTTGGCAAGTACCTTGGCAAATTTTGTGATGGCCATTCCTTTTGTCTTGCTGGCTTATGCTGTGTTTTACACGAAAAGCTTTGTGCAGCTTCAAGGTGTACTTTTAGCAATACTGTCGGGCGGTTTGGCATCTAGTGGTGCTTATGTACTGTGGTATGCCATTGTGAAGCGTATTGATCGTGTGACAGCCAGCAGTGTGCAATTGTCTGTTCCTTGTTTAGCCATTTTGGGTGGTGTTCTATTTATTGGTGAGACTTTAAGCTGGAGAATTATTATTTCTGCGGTGATTGTTTTGGTGGGAATTGCGCTGGTTGTTTTAGATAAGTCTGTTGCAAATCCAGCACTTAAAGTAAAATCATAATTGAAAGTTTTAGCTATTTTTAGTGTTGTCTATAATTCTTTGCATTTGAAAATATAAAAAACCCGCGAAAATCGCGGGTTTTTCTAATCTGGCTTTAGAAAAAGCAGATTATTTTTCAGCAGCAATTGAAGCAATCGCAGCATCTACGCCTTCGATTGAATCAGCCGCTTTCTTAATACGTGCTAAGGCATCTACAAGCACTTCGTCAGCAGTAGCGTAAGAAATACGCATGTAACCGCCTAGACCGAATGCATCACCAGGAACAACTGCAACACCAGTTTCTTCCAATAACCATGCAGAGAATTCTGTGCAAGATTTTAAGCCTTTTGCACGAATCAATGGACGGATGTTTGCATAGGCATAGAATGCACCATCAGCAGGTAGGCAAGTAATACCGTTGATGTCGTTCAAGCCTTTTACAACCAAGTCATGACGGCGTTTGAATGCTTCAATCATTGGCTCAAGTACGTCTTGAGGACCATTCAATGCAGCTTCAGCAGCAACTTGTGAAATCGAAGTCGGGTTTGAAGTTGATTGAGACTGGATTTTTTTCATTGCGCCAATAAGCTTTGCAGGACCCGCTGCATAGCCAATACGCCAGCCAGTCATTGCATACGCTTTAGACACACCGTTCAGCACGATTACGCGATCATAAAGGTCTGGAGCAACAGTTGCGATGTTGTAGAACTCGTCATCCCAACGGATTGGTTCATACATGTCATCTGAAGCAACATATACTTCTGGGTATTTACGCAGCACGTCAGCCAAAGCTTCTAATTCAGCTTTAGTGTAGATCATACCAGTCGGGTTAGAAGGGCTGTTAAGCACCACTAAACGCGTTTTATCAGTGATTGCAGCTTCTAATTGTTCAGGTGTGATTTTGAAACGTTGTTCTTCACCACATTTAACAACAACTGGAACACCTTCAGCGATGATCACCATGTCTGGATAGCTTACCCAGTATGGTGCAGGGATGATCACTTCATCACCTTTGTTTAACAAAGCAAGTGCCAAGTTAAAGAAGGATTGTTTACCACCGCAAGAAACCAGAATCTGGTTTGCTGCATAGTCAAGATTATTGTCGCGTTTAAATTTCGCGATAATCGCTTTTTTAAGACCTGGAGTACCGTCAACAGCGGTATATTTGGTAAAACCGTTGTTAATCGCAGTAATTGCTGCATCTTTGATGTGTTGTGGGGTGTCAAAATCTGGTTCACCTGCGCCCAAACCAATTACGTTTTTACCAGCAGCCTTAAGTTCAGCAGCTTTATTGGTAACAGCAAGTGTAGGGGACGGTTTGATGGCATTAACACGATCAGAGAGACGTACGTCCACGGCAGTATTCCTTCTTATAGGGATTAAAAAATAAAAAAGCACACTATCTTAGCCTAAAAAACGGCAGAAAGGGGTGCAAGAAATATACGATATGTAAAAAATATATTTTTATGAATAATTGTTTTAATAGTTTTGGCTTTAATGGATACGATTTTATGTTTTTATAAGAATTGAAAATAACTCAACAAATTTGAATTTCCGTCACCACTTAAAAATTTATAAACAGGTCGGATAACGCATAAACAAATTGAACATAAAAAATGGCTACATTGTAGTAGCCATTTAAAAGATGCAATTTAAAGATAATAATTACATGAAAAAATTACATGAAACGAGACAAGTCTTCTTCAGGACGTGCAGTCAATACTTCAACACCGGTTTTGGTGACTAAAAGAGTATGTTCGTATTGTGCAGATAACTTATGGTCTTTCGTTACCACAGTCCATTTGTCACCCAATAATTTGGTTTGCCAAACGCCCGCATTCACCATCGGTTCAATGGTAAAGGTCATGCCTTCTTCCAGAATCATACCAGTATTCGGTTGACCGTAATGAAGCACTTGAGGTTCATCATGGAACACGGTGCCAATACCATGACCACAATATTCACGTACTACACCAAAGCGTTCAGACTCTACATACTTCTGAATCGCATGGCCAATGTCGCCAATGGTTGAACCCGGTTTCACCGTTTGCATGCCGCGATACATGGCTTCTTGCGCCACTTTACATAAACGGTCAGCCAGAATTGAGGTTTCACCGCCCACGATATACATCATGTTGGTATCGCCGTGGTAGCCGTCTTTGATGACAGTGACATCAATGTTTAAAATATCACCTTTCTTTAATACTTTCGCGTCCGAAGGAATGCCGTGACAGACCACATGATTCACCGAGGTGCAGATCACATGCTGGAATGCAGGACGACCGGGTGCTGCACCGTAACCTAAACATGCTGGAATGGCATCTTGTTTATTGACAATATAGTCATGACAAATCGTATCAAGTTCTAGGGTGGTTACACCGGGAACAATATGCGGTTTGATCATATCCAAAACTTCAGCCGCCAGTCGTCCCGCTACACGCATTTTTTCAATTTCGTCAGGGGTTTTGATGAGTCGACGTGGTGCTTCGTAAGTACTGTTCATGATCTCTAAAAACTTTTGGAAATTTGTGTGTGACTATGGTATAAATAGCCGCCC
>JBLZXS010000265.1:0-2391 GCA_050285325.1 Acinetobacter sp. | reverse complement strand
AAGGTCAAGCCAACATTCTGATTCCAAACCCGCGCGACTTACCTGCGGTGATGAAAGAATTACGCAAATACCGTCCATCATTCTTCCCAGCAGTAAACACCTTGTTTAATGCACTGGTAAATAATGAAGAGTTTAAGCAACTCGACCATAGCAATCTCAAGATGGCAATGGGTGGGGGTATGGCGGTACTTGCTTCTACTGCTGAAGCATGGAAAAAAATTACCGGTACCAACATCATTGAAGGTTATGGTTTATCAGAAACTTCTCCAGTTGCGACTGCAAACCCGCCTTCATCTATGGAATTTAGCGGCACGATTGGTATTCCATTGCCACTGACTGAAGTTGCGATTTTGGATGATGACGGCAATGAAGTTGCATTGGGCGAGCAGGGTGAAATCTCGATTCGTGGTCCTCAAGTCATGAAAGGCTATTGGAACCGTCCAGATGAAACTGAAAAAGTCATGACCAATGGTTTCTTCCGTACCGGTGACATCGGTGTTATGGATGATCGCGGCTATATTAAAATTGTAGACCGTAAGAAAGACATGATTCTGGTTTCTGGATTCAATGTTTACCCATCTGAAATTGAAGATGTGGTTTCTAAACATCCAAAAGTATTGGAAGTTGCAGCGATTGGTGTGCCAGATGAAAAATCAGGTGAAGTGCCAAAACTGTTTGTTGTGAAAAAAGATCCTTCTTTAACTACTGAAGAAGTATTGGCTTTCGCTAAAGAAAACTTAACCGGTTATAAACGCCCGCGTTATGTTGAGTTTATGGATGAGTTGCCAAAATCCAACGTCGGTAAAATCTTGCGTAAAGATTTGCGTAAAACTGCATAAACCTTGCAAGAAAAAAAGCGCCGTTCTCGGCGCTTTTTTTATAGATAAACTTTTAGTCTTTCATTAGCCATCGGTCAATATAAGGACGTCCAATACTAAAAATACCGACAAAGGTAAACATGGTGCCAAATTGGCGGCTAAAACCAGATAAATAAAATCTGTCATAGCTCAGATAGTTGTCAATCAGGCAGTACAGCAAAATCACGACCAGCCAATAGCCTAGCGGTTGTCGCTTAATACTGACCATCCACAAGGCTGCCACCAAAACAATCAAAGTGCCGAGCATAGAACCGGCATTAATATTGGCACAGATGGTTGCCACCAAGAAAGCCACGATAGGCAACACGATTTTGAGTACACGATCCACTTTAAGTTGATGCTGGCGCTGTTTTTCAAGTACATCGAACATTTTTTCTTGATCAGGGTTGATCATACTGGATCCTTATTCCTCGTTAATAAAAACATTATAATTTAACAAAAAATATTGCTGAACCGCCATGCTATGATATGCAGCAGAAAATCTTAATGAGAAAAATGAGATGCAAAGCATAAGCGGAATAATCTATCTCATCTTAATTGCATGTTTATTACCTTACGTATTTACAGCAATTGCAAAAAAAACCTCAGGTTTTAAAGGGCGAGATAACCAAAATCCGCGTGATTTTTTAGCCAAAACCACAGGTCTGGCAGCACGTGCCAATGCAGCACAGCAAAATAGTTTTGAAAGTTTACCTTTATTTATTGCGGCTATTTTAATGGCGGAATACATGGTCGTTCCTCAAGCCGTGATCATGACCTTTGGTATTGCTTATATTGTGCTGCGTATTGTGTACGGTATTTGCTATTTAGCCAACTGGGCAACTTTACGTTCTATTATCTGGACTTTGTCCTTACTTTGTCCAATTTGCCTGCTACTTCTGGTGATTAAATTAACTTAAGACCACGTCAATCGTTGGAAATACATATTTTGCTGTGGCGGATGTATAATCACAAAGTTATTTAATTCTCAAAAACCGTTATAATCGTGCCGGTTTAAATAAGATTTAACTTGTTAAAGAGTGATGCTATGAGCTACAGCAATATCCCAGCGGGTAAAGATGCACCAAACGACATTTATGTCATTATTGAAATTCCTGCAAATGCAGCACCAATCAAATACGAAATCGACAAAGATTCAGATGCTTTATTTGTAGACCGTTTCATGGGTACAGCAATGTTCTACCCAGCGAACTACGGTTATGTACCAAATACGCTTTCACTTGATGGTGACCCATTAGACGTATTGGTTGTAACACCACATCCAGTTGAACCAGGTTCAGTGATTCGTTGCCGTCCAGTGGGTAAATTGAACATGGAAGATGACGGTGGTATCGATGCGAAATTGGTTGCTGTACCGCACGACAAATTAACACCGATTTATAAAGATGTTCAGGAATATACAGATCTTCCTCCATTGCTGATCAGCCAGATTGAACATTTCTTCCAGCACTACAAAGACTTAGAGCCAGGAAAATGGGTTAAGTTAAGTGGTTGGGAAGGTGCCGATGTTGCG